>JACRIF010000135.1 GCA_016220125.1 Candidatus Peregrinibacteria bacterium | reverse complement strand
GGGCACTTCGCGATAGGCGTATCCGAGATTTCGAAGCGCCATTGAGGCGAATTCGTCTGATTTTTGGCTGATGAATTCGCGATCCTGATTCGTGATCAGGCGCGTGGTTGTCCCATCCCACACGTGGGTGCAACAGGAGAGTACGTTCATGGGGGCTCCTTTGACATAGGCCATCATCTTGCCATCGCGCTTGCGCAGGGAGGACATGCGCTTGCGCACGGCATCGAAGGTGAATTCCTTGACTTCGAAAAATTGCTGATCCAGCTTGGCGGCATCAACGCCTGCCTTGCCAGCCAAGGTGATCAGGGCGGACTCCGTGGGGTCCCCGATCGAATACCACTTGGAATGGGTCTTGTCCGGTGCGCTGATGTGCGCATTGGAGGCAAGTGCGCCAGTCTCAAAAAATACGGATAGGGCCTTGAGCTGCTCTTTGGTGAGCGCCTGGCCTTGGTCGTCCAAAATCTTTCCCTTCGGCTCGTAGCCGATTTCCGTCACATCGTATACCCGCGTGCCGATCAAAAGTTTCTGAACGGTCATCTCGTTGGTGGTGAGCGTGCCGGTTTTATCGGTGCAAATAATGTGGGTGGAGCCCAAGGTTTCGACCGCGGAGAGTTTTTTCACCACGGCCTTGCGGATTGCCAAACGACCTGCGGCCAAGGAAAGGGCGACCGCGACCTGGGCGGGCAAACCCTGGGGAACGCACGAGGCGGCGATGCCGACGGCAAAAATAAACGCCTCCTTGAGGGGAAACTTCAGGAACATCGCCATCAGGAACAGAATGATGCCCACCACCAGGGTGATATAAGTGACGCTTTTTGCGAGGGTATCCAACTCCTTTTGAAGGGGGGAAAGTTCGGCGACCGTTTGTTGGCTGAGATTGGCGATGCGGCCGACCTCCGTCTTCATCCCCGTGGCGATGACGATGCCGATGCCATTGCCTGTGGCGACCGTGGTTCCCATATAAACCAAATTGTTGCGGGCGGCGATCTCAACTTCCCCGGGAATGGTGTGCGTGAATTTTCGCACCGGATTGGATTCGCCCGTCAGGGAGAAATCATTGGCTCCCAAATTATTCTCGGTGATCACCCGCAGATCGGCTGGAACGGCATCGCCCTCCTCCATGACCACAATGTCCCCAGGGACGATCTGCTCGCCGTCGATCTCGACCTCCTTCCCATTGCGGATCACCTTGGCCTTGGCTTGCACCAGGGACTTGAGGGAATCCATCAAGCGCTCAGCCTTGTACTCCTGGAAAAAACTGATCAGGGCGTTGATGAAAACGATCACAAATAAAATGATTGCGGAGCGGTAGTCCTGCAGGTAGATATTGATGAATCCGGCGATCATCAAAACAATGGCCATCAAATCCTTGAACTGGGCGAGCAGCTTGAAAATAAGGGGCACCTTGTTGATCTCGACCAATTTGTTCTTCCCGTAGAAAGCGAGTCGTTGCTTCACTTCGTCGTCCGTCAAACCCTCCCTCCGGCCGTTGAGCACCTTCAAAACCTCTTCAACCGAATATTGGTAATACAGGTGCTTGTCGTTCATTTTTTGATTTTAATTTTTGAAATACGTTTGAAATGATTATAAAACGATACGGGTAAATCTTCAAACGGATCCAAGGGTGTGGTAAAATCATGGCAATAAATAAAAACTAACCCAAACGGAAATGAAAAACACATGCGCATTGTTTGACCTGAGTGGAAAAGTGGCGGTTGTCACGGGCGCGAGCCGCGGGCTTGGAAAGGCCATGGCTCTTGGGCTTGCCCAGGCGGGCGCGGATGTGGTGGTCACGGACGTGCTCCCGATGGATGAAACGGTCGCCGAAATCCAGAAGCTCGGGCGAAAATCCGTTGGAATCAAAATGGATGTCACCAACGCGAAGGACATCGCCTCGATGGTCGCGGAAACCGTCAAAAAATTCAAAAAAATCGATATCCTCATCAACAATGCAGGCATCTATTACCCGACTCCGTTCGAAAAAATGGATGAGAAATCGTGGATGAAAATCATCGAGGTGAACTTCAAGGGCGCCATGGCCTGCGCCCAAGCGGTCGGAACTCAGATGATCAAGCAGAAATCCGGCAATATCGTCAGTGTTGCCAGCGTTGCTGGGATCATGGCCTTTGCGCAATCCTCCGCCTACAATTGCAGCAAGGCCGCCATCATCATGCTCACAAAAACACTGGCAGCCGAATGGGCGCAATACGGCATCCGCGTGAACGCGATTTGTCCCGGTATTTTCGCCACGGACATGACCAAGGGTTTGCTGGAGGACAAGGGGATGAAAAACATGATCAACACCCGAGTCCCGTTGAAACGCTACGGAACCCCCGACGAATTGGCGGGAACTGCCATTTACCTGGCGTCCGATGCCTCAAGCTACGTCACGGGCCATGCCCTGGTGGTCGATGGCGGTTGGACAGTCAGCCTCTAATACGGGCTAGCCCGTCAACCCGTCGATGAGCTTCCGCCCCGGCGCTGAAAACGGATATTTTTTAAGGGAGTCCATCGAAACCCATTTGTATTCCTCGGCCACGGTGGGCTTGAACGTTCCCTCTCCCAATTCGGCGGTGAAGCAGTGCAGGTCCACGTGGAATTTGGTGTAGCCGTGTTTGATCGTCCTGATTTTTTTGACGTTCTTGAGTCCGACGCCCAATTCCTCCCGGATCTCGCGATGGATCGCTTTCAAGCTGGTCTCCCCCGCATTCGTCTTCCCGCCCGGAAATTCCCACAAACCGGCCATCAAGCCGTGGCTAGGGCGCTTCTGGATAAAAACCTTGTCGCCCTTGCGGATGACCGCGACCGACACTTGGATTTTAATTTTGGCCTCGCTTTCCCCGCGATTCGGCAACTGTTCCTGAATTCCCTTGGCATAGGCAACGCATTGTTTCGCAAGGGGGCACGTCCCGCATTTCGGATTGGCGGGGGTGCAGACCAACGCCCCCAATTCCATCATGCCCTGGTTGAATTCACGAGCATGGCCTGTGGGGATCAACGCTTCCGCCCAGTTCCAGAATTGTTCGACATTTTTGGGCAATCGGGTATTTTCGGTGGTGCCGATAAGGCGGGCCAACACCCGGATAACATTGCCGTCCACGACCGGTTTTTCCTGGTTGAAGGCAATGCTTGAAACGGCCCCGGCGGAGTACCGCCCAATGCCGGGAAGCTCAAGAAGCTCCTCAAAACGAGTGGGAATTTTCCCTTGGTGCTTGTCCATGATCACCTGCGCGGCCTTTTGCAAATTTCGGACTCGCGAATAATAGCCAAGCCCTTCCCACAATTTCAAGACCTCGTCCTCGCTGGCCTTGGCAACCGAGGCGATCGTGGGAAACGCCGTCATCCATCGATCGTAATACGGCAAGGCGGTTTTCACCTGCGTTTGCTGGAGCATGATTTCGGAGATCCACACTTGATAGGGGTCGTAGGTTTTTCGCCACGGCAGATCCCGCTGGTTCTCGTTGAACCAGTGAACCAAATGCTTCCGAATGCTCTGCCGATCCTGTTCCGAAAATGATTTCATGAAGTGTGCAAAGCAAGTTTATCACACCATATTGGAAATACGGCCTTTCTCTGCTACAATTCAATCGGTTTATGATTGTAAGCATCAATGGAAAAATCGTCGACGAGAAGCACGCTTGCATTCCCGTGACAAGCGACGCTTTTTTGTTTGGCTATTCGGTGTTCGAAACCATCCGGACCTACAACCACAAGGTGTTTCGCCTGAACGACCACCTGGCGCGCCTTTACGTGTCCGCGGATGTGGTGGGGATGAAACCGGAGTGGTCCTTCAAAAAAACGTATCGGGCGGTGGCGGATGCGCTCGAAAAGAATCCCCACAAAGAGGCTAAAATCCGCGTCATCCTGACGCGGAAGGATCTGATCGTGACCGTGGAAAAGCATTCGCCCAAGCCAGCCAAATTCTACAAGGATGGCATCACCCTGGTGACCTATCTGGGCAAACGGAACACGCCGCGCGCGAAAATCCTCTCCGACACTTTCTGCTACCTGGCCAAGCAGCATGCCAAGCGGTGTGGTGCCGTCGAGGCGCTGTTGGTGGATCCGAAATCCTATGTCCGCGAATGCGCCTATTCCAACATTTTCTGGGTGAACGATGGCAAACTCAACACCACGAACAAGGATATCCTGTACGGCATCACGCGCGACACGGTCATCGAATTGTCCGGCAAATGCCATTTTGACGGTATCAAATACAAATCATTGCTCCGCGCGGACGAGATTTTCATAACCCAGACCTCGGGGGGGCTCATTCCCGTGGTCGAGATCGACGGCCACAAAATTGGCACGGGGAAGCCCGGGCCCGCCACGAAAAAACTCATGGACGCGTTCGCGCATCTGGTGAAAGGGGAAACGGGCAAATAAACGCTACACTGGCAAATCGGGGGACTTCTTCTGAATGTTCCCGCGATTTTTTTCGATGATCTCCAAAATCTCGGGGATCCTCCAAGGGGGGAAACCCTCATTTGCGTCGGGTGTCGGAACGATCTCGACAATCTGGAGGCCTGGGATCTCGCGAATCGTGCGATCCTGTTCGGGGAGCGGTTCCGAAGGTTTGTCTTCGGATTGCTCGACCACCTCTCCGCTGATATCGATTTTAATGACAGCCATAATTACTTGATAAGTCGTAAATGGGCGCGGGGCCGTTCAGTGGATTTGGCGACGACCACCGGTTCCACAGGAGCCTCTTCTTCCTTTTTTTCGAAAAGGGGCGTGACAGTGGCCATTGCGCCGGGGGCGCCCTTGGAATCGGATGGCTTCAAATGCTTCCCCAACTCAATGAGCCTCCCCTCACCCTCAAGGATTTTCCGCTCCTTGGTCACTCGCTTGTGTTCGACAATATCGATAAATTTTGAAAATTGCTCGCGGGCGTGCATGACCTCCTCGGGGGTTTTGTCCTCGATCCCGAGCGTCAAACACTTGTTCAAAACCTCCCTAAGTCGGGAAACGGTCATATTTTCCTCATCCGCGATCTCCATCAATTCATCAAAAAGCGGGTGGCTTTCATCGAAAAGGGGGTCCGCACCGGATTGCTTTTCACGGGAGGCCATGGAAAAGTGATTAGCTTGGTAATGATTATATTATATCATTTTAATTAATTTTGTCAATAATAACCCCTAACGAAAAAAGACCGAAAACCCGAATCGGCATCGATCGGCTGAGGGGCCTATTTTTTAAGCACTAGGATTTGGCTGATCCAGATGGTGCTTTCCTCATAGACCATGATTTCCTTTTCAATCGAAAAGGCGAGTTTTTCGGCCGCCTCGACCACATGGCGCGGAAAATGGTTGTAGCAGGCAATCGTGTACTTGCCAGACTTGTCGGTCAGGATCTTGGGCTTCCGGTAATGGACGTTCACCACCACCGCCTTTCCGCCGTCCTTCAGGACGCGATAGCATTCCTCCAAAAAACGGTCGACATGCTTGAGATGGACCATCGCAAGGCTCGAAAAAACCATATCGAACGAATCGTCGTCGAAAGGCATGGCCTCGATATCGCCCAAAACCGCCTCAACGGCGTGTTTTTTGCGCTTGAGGCGGGCCAGCATCTCGGGAGAAAGGTCCAAGGCGGTCACCTGAGCGCCTGCGTCTTGCAGGCGAATGGCGATTCGGCCGGTACCGGCCCCCGCATCGAGGACCTTTTTCCCTTTTGCTTCCGCGATATAGGGATTGAGATTTCGCTGTTCGAAACTATCCCAGTATTTTTCGCCTTGGTCGTAGGACGCCGCATAGCGGGCGTAACCCTCTGGCGATTTTAGCTCTTTGGCCATTATTTAGTTGGGGATGGAGAAATTCACCTCGCCGTCTGGGGTCTTGATCTTCATGCCTCCATTGCCGAAATTGATGGAACCGGCTCCGTTCGGAGAATTGAATTTGTAGCCACCGAAGGAGGAACCGCTGCGGGCGCCAAAGCCCCCTCCCATGACACCTGCGCTCAAGCCGATCGCGCCAAGCACCATGGAAACCACCATCATCACAACAAGGCTAACCAGCAAAGTACCGATAGCGGCGCCAGTGGTCAATTTGTGGACGGTCTGCAAGATGACAAAGAACAGGGCGAGGCTCCAAATGCCGGAAACAATGGAAATTTGGGGAAGGATGCTGAGCCACATGACAATCATTCCATAGGAGGCCACACGGAAGAACTGGTCGTGGGAAGCGGAGCCCTTGAAAAACTTTTGGGCAACAAAGCTGACCACGTAAATGGAAAGCACGGAGCTGACCACTTGAATGACGGCACCGATGAGGGCGTAGCCAATGGAAGGCCTGAGCCAACCGAGGAACAGCATTTGGCCGATCATGCCGAGGACGGCTGCGGCAACGATGATGTAGTAGCCGAATTTGGTCTTGCCCGCATCGCCGGCGACATGGGACATGACATCTTTCTTGAACATGGCCACATTCATGGCGGTTTGGATTTCGGGCATGATGTGCTTGGGGTCGATTTTAGGGTCCATAAAATTTTATTAATAAATTAATGGATTCAGTCTAGCGATTTTGCCCGTATTTTCAAGTTTGCCACGTCTGATTCGCTTGACAGTGAATTTTGATATACCATAAAAACAACCCGATTTTTTCCTTTCATGAGCTTGGAACTTTTCACACCCAATCGAAACCCCGTTGTCTTTCGGCGTAGCAAGCGCGCGTTGCGAATGCGGTTGCAAATCGACGGAAAGGGCGAAGTCACTCTGGTGGCCCCGTGGCGCTCGAACGAGAAGGAAATCCAATCGTTTTTCATGCGCCACGAATCATGGGTGGTGAAGCATGTGGGGAGGGTGGAAAAACTAAAGGCGCTGAGGCCCGCGCCGCGCTACCAATCCGGAGATACCTTCTATTATTTTGGGGAACCGTTGGCGCTCGAGGTATCGCCCTCGGACCTCAAACGCCCTTCGGTGAGGGTGCGGGAGAACAGGCTTTGCCTGACCTTGCATAAAGAGGTCGGAAAGCAACAGGGGGTCCTGTCCGTGAAAAAAACGATCAGGGAATTTTACCGAAAAAAGGCGGAGGAGGTGATCCGGGATCGGCTGGAGCATTTCAACGCGCATTACGGTTTTCATTTCAACCGGGTGGCTTTCCGCGACCAGAAAAGCCGATGGGGCAGTTGTTCGCGCCTCAGGAACCTGAATTTCAACTGGAGGCTGATCATGGCCCCCATCGAAGTGATCGACTATGTGGTGGTCCATGAGCTGTGCCACTTGGGCCAAATGAACCACAGTCCCCGCTTTTGGGCCTTGGTCGAACAGACGATGCCCGACCACAAAGCCCACCGACGCTGGCTTCGGGAAAACCATTTCATGCTGAACCTCTAAAAAAGGATGCCCCGAACTTGGTCGATGGACACCCTTTTTTGACGATCGATTTCCCTGAAATCAGTACACGATATTGTGATTGGTTGTTTCGGCAGCTTTGACTGAGATCCCCTTGGACCATTGTTCCTCTTTGGTCTTGTAATTCAACACCTTCACGTCATAGGTTCCAGGCTTCAGGATGAACTTATGGTTGTCCGTGTAGATGCCGGCGCAGGCCAATTCCTTATCGGTCACTCCTGGGGCATAAACGCAGATTGAATTGTCTTTGGCCTTTTCCCCATTGGCGCGTGACACGGTCACGGCCAGCGTGCCTTGGTCGAAACTGACCACCTGGGCCGCAATTTCCGAAGCCTTCAATGCGATCCCCTTGACCCATTTTTCCTCGGAAGTCCCTGCGCTTCTCAAATGCAGATCGTAGACCCCGGGCATAAGCTTGAACTCGTACTTGTCGGTGTAGATGCCAGCGCACTTCACCTCCTTCTCCGTCTCGCCAGCGGGGAACACGCACATGTCCTTGGATTGTAGCGGCTTGTTGTCCGCGCCGACCACATTCACCTTGATGGAGCCTTGTTCAAAACTGATCGTTTGGGATGCGACCTCGGAAGCTTTGACCTCGACCCCCTTGACCCATTTTT
>JACRIF010000127.1 GCA_016220125.1 Candidatus Peregrinibacteria bacterium | reverse complement strand
GGATCCGAGGTCGAGCGCATCCTGCGCACCGTCGATGCGACTTTCCTGCTCGTGGACGCCTATGAGGGGCCGATGCCCCAAACCAAATTCGTGCTTTCCAAATCCCTGGCGCTCGGCCTGCCCGTGATGGTCGTCATCAACAAAATCGACAAACCCACCGCGCGTCCGAACGAGGTGCTGGATCTCACCTTCGATCTGTTTGCCAAGCTCGGCGCCACCGACAAGCAATTGGACTTCCCCTACATCTACACCATCGCGAAGCAGGGAATCGCCATCCTCGACTTGAAAGACGAGCACAAGGATCTCACTCCCCTGCTCGATTTCATCGTCAAACATGTGCCGTTGGCGTCGGCCGACACCACCAAGCCTTTCCGCATGCAACCGGCCACGCTCAACTACAACAACTATTTCGGGCGCATGGGCGTGGGGCGCATTGTCGAGGGAAAAGTGAAAGCCGGTGACAACGTGTGGGTCATTGCCGCCGACGGAAAGCGCCGCAAGGGCAAGATCACGAAAGTCATCAATTTCGAGGGTATTAAAAAAGTGGAAATCGCGGAGGGATTGGCGGGCGACATCGTGTCGCTGGCCGGAATCCCGGACATCTATGTGGGCGAAACCATCACCTCGGATGAGAATGCCGAAGCCTTGCCCGCGATCCGCATCGACCCCCCGGCCGTGGCCATGCATTTCATGGTCAACGACTCGCCCTTCAACGGTCGCGAGGGCAAATACGTGACCACCCGCCACATCCGCGATCGCCTGCTCAAGGAAACCGAAACCAACGTGGGATTGAAGGTGGAAGTGTCCGAAGTGACGGACTCCTTCAAGGTTTACGGCCGCGGAGAAATGCATTTGGCCGTGCTCATCGAGAACATGCGTCGCGAGGGATTCGAGCTGCAGGTCTCCCAGCCCCAAGTGGTCATGCAAAAAATCGATGGCGTCGAGTGCGAACCGATCGAACAGGCGGTGGTCAACGTTCCCGAGCATTTGGCCGGAAAAATCATCGAATTGATGGCCGCCCGAAAAGGAGAGCTCAAGGATATCCGAACCCAGAACGGCCTATCCAATTTGGAATTCGAGGTACCGACCCGCGGGTTGCTTGGTTTCCATGCCGTTTTCATCCTGATCACCCGTGGTGAGGGAATCATGTACCACTCCTTCGATCATTTCGGCCCCTACAAAGGGCCTGTCGACAAACGGAGCGTGGGCTCCATGATCTCGGGAGAGCAAGGCGAAGCGGTAGCCTATTCCCTCTGGAAGCTTCAGGAGCGTGGCCCCATCTTCGTGAACCATGGCACCGAAATCTACGAAGGCATGATCATCGGAGAGCACAACCAGGGCACCGACATTGTGGTGAACGCGACCAAGGGCAAAAAACTCACCAACATGCGCGCCTCGGGAAGCGACGAGGCCATCCGCCTCACCCCGCCCGAAGAGATCACCCTGGAGAAAGCCTTGTCGTACATCCAGGACGACGAATACGTCGAAGTGACCCCGAAAAGCATTCGCCTCCGCAAAAAATACCTGTCCGACATCGACCGACGACGCCAGCGAAGGGATTAGTTCGAATGAAAAACCTCAGATCGGAAACCGCTTGTCGCCAGGCGGTTTTTCGAGTACCGTTTTAAATAATCTAACGCACTGATCCATGGAGCAATTATGGTTGCAAATTCAAGGGTGGATTCATTCGCCTTACGCCCCGCTGGCCATCCCGGTGGCAATCGTGCTATTCATCCTGTTTTTGAGAAGCAGGAGGGCGATGGAGGAAAGTCGCCAAAAAATGAAAGAAAATGCCGCTTCGATGGGCATGGAATATACGGCTCCGAAAGGCCAAGGGGTTGCCATCGGGGTAGGAATCGGGGCAGGGAGAGCCTCCATTTCGGAAGGCGCGCACACCTTCACGGGGAAAACGAATGGAGTGGAGTGGACCGTCAAAAGTGTTGTATTGGCTGAGGCAGGCACGCATTCGGGAAATAGAATGGGGAAACAATACACCCGGTGGAGTTCGGAAGACTTCAAGGCCAAGGGGCAAGACTATCTGATTCTCATGGATCTTCCGGAGAATATGAAAAAGGAATTGCAAGCCCAGCCCAAGGCGCCGGCGGGAACCGGATTTTTAGCGACGATGGCAAATAAAATGGCCACTATGGCATTCAACATGTATGCCAATGGCTATTTTGGGAAATCCCAAATGGAAGGAACTGTTTTCGACCAAACCCATCGACAATATTGGCCAACGGGCGCATTTGCGGAAAACTACATGGTGTTCTCGAGCAACGAATCCTTTTCCAAAAAGCTTCTGGATGCCGACACCATGGAATTCATTCTTAAAAATCGCCCCTTCGAATTCTCGTTCCTGATCAACTCGAATGGCATCATGGCCTCCTGTCCCCTGTTCGTGATCGAGCCGGAGAAAATCCAAACGATTTCGAAATTCTGCTCTGAATTGGCGAATAAAATAAAAAAGGGGTGAATAAGGTTTGCCAAGTCTTATAACTTGATATATGATTGATATATCAATTAAAATGAATGTATGGTTTCAATCACGCCCGCTGTAAAGCTTTTCCTGGATCTGGCCAAGGTCCAAGCCGTCATGACTCGTCGTTTCGATCGCAGCCTGGGAGGGTTGGGATTGAGCGAATTCATCATCCTCTATCATTTAAGCCAAGTGCGGGACGAGAAAATGGCCCGCATCGATTTGGCGGAGAAAATCGGCCTCACGGCTTCGGGCATCACACGGTTGTTGGCGCCCATGGAGAAAGTCGGCCTGATCAAAAGGGAGGCCAACGCGCACGACGCCCGCGTAAGCCTCGTCATGCTCGCCCGCGGTGGAAAAATGAAACTGGAGGAGGCCATCGAAAGGGCGGAGCTGTTGGCCGAGGAGGTGCTGCCGGCCAAAAAACCGAAACAGCTCCAATTGATTTCAAAATTTTGCTTTGAACTGGCCAATCGAATCCAATAAAATGGCTTCAAGCAGTTGCTGATTTGAAAAATAAAATCATCCCATGTCCCGAGTGAGCACCTACCTCAACTTTCCCCGAAACACCGAAGAGGCGTTTCGCTTCTACCAATCCGTTTTCGGCGGGGAGCTTGGCGTGATCTCCCGTTTCGGCGACATTCCGTCGGGTGAAGGCATGCCGCAAATCCCGAATGAGGACAAAACCCTCATCATGCACATCGAATTGCCCATTCTCGGTGGCCATGTGCTGATGGGAACCGATGCCCCCGAAACCATGGGATTCAAAGTCGACTTCGGAAACAGTGTCTACATCAACCTTGAGCCGGACACGCGGCTCGAAACCAAAACACTGTTCGATGCGTTGTCAGCCGGCGGAAAAGTGACCATGGAATTGCAGGACATGTTTTGGGGGGCCTATTACGGAAGCTGCACGGACAAATTCGGGGTGCAATGGATGTTCAACTGCGCCACCAAATGAATCGGTAATCCATTTTCTATGAAACCCAATGGGAAAACGGCAATCACGGTTGAGGCGACAATCAAAGTGCCAACAGAGAAAGTTTGGAATCTGTGGACAGCCCCGGAGCATATCGTGGAATGGAATCATGCCAGCGACGATTGGCACACGCCGCGGGCGCAAAACGATTTGAGGGTGGATGGAACCTTCCTTTACCGAATGGAATCGAAGGACGGCAATATGGGTTTCGATTTTGACGGGGTCTACACAGTTGTGGAAACCAATCGGCGAATTGAGTATGTCATTGCCGATGGCCGAAAAGTGCGAATTGATTTTGAGGGCAACGGGAAAGAAACGAAAATAGTGGAAACCTTTGAGGCCGAGGGCGAAAATTCCATTGAAATGCAGCGCAACGGCTGGCAGGCGATTTTGGATAATTTCAAACAATACGCCGAGTCGGTGGCTGGGAATTGAATGATCGGAACGAAATTGGAACCTGGCGACAATTCTGATGTCTTTTTTTATTTGCGCTATACTGGAGCCGCCATTAATCCAACTCCCATGAAAAAATCCCTCATCCTATCCCTGTTCTGCCTCCTCATCCTTGCGGGATGCGGAAAATTCATTGCGCCTGAGGATGACTGGGCTTGCACCGATCAGGGATGGGTGAAGCATGGCAACCCGAGTGCGCCGCAGCCCGAATGGGCATGCGGAAAAAATGTCGAACCGAAAACAACCGGAGCGGATGGCGAAGGCACACCATCGGACCAGCCAACCAATGGC
>JACRIF010000131.1 GCA_016220125.1 Candidatus Peregrinibacteria bacterium | reverse complement strand
GGCACCACCAGCACCAACCCGAAACCAAGGATCACGGCCACGGCGACGCCGCGGAGAAAATCGGGCGAAAGTCCCGTGAGCCGAACAAGCGTGGTGAGGAACAGGGTGAAAAAAGTGAAACTGAGGATGAATCCGACAACCACGCCGAACGGGGTCCGCTTGGAGCCCGTGGCGGAGCTCGAAAGGATGATCGGCAGCAACGGAAGGATGCAGGGCGACAGGATCGTCACCACACCGGCAAGGAAGGCGAACGAAACGAGCAAGATCATAAAAAAATGCTTAATACGCTATCGTAACACATGCGAAGACTCGTGAAAATTTGGAGTCGCGTCTCCAGTTTAGTCCAGAATGGAGGACAACACATGCTTTGCGGCCGAAAGGCCGGTGGAAATGGCGGTCTCGATCGAAGGGGCGCCCAAGTAGTCGCCGGCAAAGTAATAATCGTCCTTGCCTTGCCGCTTGCGGATCGCCTTCACAAAATCCTCCTGGGCGACGGGCATGGCGACATCCCAATGAACGCAATCCAGAACCTTCGCCTTTTTTAAGGGTGGGAAAAGTCTGCTCAATTCATCGGTAAGGATCTTCTTGATCCCTGGATCCCCCATCGCCCCAAGGAGGTCATCGCGCAAGACGACATTCGCCATGATGCATCTTTCAAGGGAGGGGCCATACAGAACCGAAAGGTTGATGACTGACAAAACTTGCTCTCGTCGCACATCCTCCGGCGCATAAAATATCGCCGCCCAATCCTCGACACCACCCACCACGGGGGTGGCCCCTAGCTCGATGACAGCGGTCAAAAAATGGGTGTACCAGCAGTCTGGCTTCACTTCGGGAAGGATTTGTCTGAATAGATCATGGGTGACGTTTTGGGCAAACACGATCACATCGCTTTTCTGGTCACGCTTCCCCATGTGCAGGGTGAGACCTTTCACGCCGGTGACAGGCGAGTTCAGGTGAATCCGACCCCCCTTGGCGATAATGGCGTCCGAAAGCCGATCGACCAAAAGCGCGGTTCCCCGCGAAAAAAAGGAGGTGCTGCGGATATCGCCATGAAGGGTGGTCTGCCGGACAATCGGCGCCATGAAAGCGGCCTTGGTTGTGGTGATGGGTCCGTAGCAATACCCCTGACTGACGGTGTCGAAATAGGTTTCGTAAAGGCCGGCGTGGCCGGCGGTGCCCAAGGTCTCGCGCAGATAATCGGAAATCGTTTTTTGGCCAAAGCGATCCAAGTCCGGCTGGGCGACATCGGCCTCGGGGAACAATTTGAAAAAGGCCTTGGACCATATTTTCAAGCCCTCCAGGGTTGAAAACGGGAGCTCCCCCATCGTGAGCGGAGCCTCCCCGGCGCGAAGGGAATAATAAATGTCCTTGAGGGGGGTTTTCGCCAACTCGTCCGAAAGACCCAATTCCCTGATCAGCGATAGGCATTGCGTGTACCAAGGGTAAATGAGGAATCCGCCAAAATCGATGGACTGTCCGCGGATCATCCGGCTTTGGATTCGTCCGCCCAAAAAGGCTTGGGTCTCGAAAAGGTCCACCTCCACATTCGTGTTTTTCGAAAGCGCATAGGCGGTGGCAAGGCCAGCCAAACCCCCACCGACCACTGAGACTTTTTTCTTTTTCATTGAAGGCAGTCTAACCCAAATTCGCCGAAATGGGGAGGGGTCTTGACCCCCCATTCGGTCACCAATGCGGCCACCTATTCGAAAAAATTAAGCCCTGTTCATTTTCGCGTCCACGGACCAGCGTCCGGCTCCAAAGGCCATCAGTGCGAGGCAACCGGCAAGAATCATAAGCGGGAAATCCCAACCCGGTCCTTGGGCGGTCGAGAAGCCGACCCCCATGGTGAATTGCATGAGGCCGATAGCCCCCACCATGATGACGGCAAAGCCGGCCGACGCCCAGCAGGTCAGGAACCCGGCGATGAGCGCGACACCGCCGAGCGGTTCGACGATCGAAAGAAATTTCATCAAGAGAACCATGCCCGCGGACATGCCGGCGGGAGCCGCAGACCACATGCCGAACTTGGCGTAGCCCGCGTAGATAAAGATGGCCGCGATGACCAGGCGGAGCGCAAGCAGCGTGACGTCCTGGAAGGTTTTGTTGTGTTTCATAAAATAAAAATTAGGGATGATTAACATTGATTGTATCAAATGAGACTGTGTCTTCAAAGGGTTTATGGAAAAAGGCGAAGAACGCCCCATGGCAAAAACCGTTGAGACTATGATAGGATCATCCCATGAATTCAAAACCCCTGATCTGGATCGGCATGTTCGCGGGCTCCACGATTGGAGGGTTTGTTCCGAGCTTGTGGGGGGATAATTTCCTGTCGATGTGGTCCGTTGTTTTGACGGCGGTGGGCGGGTTGGTGGGGATTTGGATCGGCTTCAAGCTCAGCGATCTATAGCATCTCGCGAGTCAGCTCTTTTTCGATCTGGTTGAGGTCTGTTTTTTGCTTCATCAGGATCAATTCGGCATCGTCTTCCGAGGGGAGCCCCAAATGATCGTGGATGCGGTCCAGGATGATCAGGATTTTGGTGATCTCAGCCTCCGCCCGAACATTAATTTGAAGATCGATCTCTTCGCGCAAGTCCCCTATTTGGGCGGCGCGGTTCTGGCTGATCAAAACGATGATGGCGAGGAAAATAGCCTCAAGCGACACGATCATGGTGAGCAGGCCGAAAGGAAATGGGTCGAACACCGGAATCCCGGGGATGGAACCGGTATTGATGAGGATCCAGAGACCAAACCACAACACATTGAAACTCAAAAAAAGAACCGTCCCAAAGGAGTCCGTCAGGAAATCCGCGATGCGGTCGCTAAGTTTCCGGTTCAAATTCATTTTGGCCTTGAAGCTCTTGATGCTCTGCCGATGCACTTTGGCCAAATCCTTGTGCAACTCCTGGCCGTTGCTGAGCAATTTTCGGATGAAGGACATGTTGTTTTTGATTAAAGGGCTCTTTCAACACTATAACCCAAATGGATTGGCTTTCCCAACCCATTTGTCGGGGCCACGACCCATTGGTACCGGAATTTTTTGGGCGGTGGGCATCAGGGAAAATCATGCGAAACGGCGGAGTGCTTGCTTTTTGACGAAATTGTCTATACATTGTGTAAACTAAATTGATTAACCACCCTCACACTATGGGACACTACGACAAAGGCTCAAAATTCGACGGAGGAGGATTCAAGGCCGAAAGGACCACCTTGCACAAAGCGGTGTGCTCGGATTGCGGCAAGGGCTGCGAAGTCCCCTTCAAGCCGTTGCCGGGCAAACCCGTCTTCTGCAGGGATTGCTTCAAGAAGGATGGGGAAAGCTCGTTCAAAAAACCCGACGGAAAATTC
>JACRIF010000128.1 GCA_016220125.1 Candidatus Peregrinibacteria bacterium | reverse complement strand
TCATGCGTCCTAAGCACATCCGGAAAACCCGTCACCGCTTTGATGCCCGAGGGGGTGGTTGCCTCCACGGCAAAAGCATTGAATGGCGCCAAGAAAAGAGTGGCCAGAACAAAGGTGGCGATGGATTTTTTCAGGGTCATATTTTTATTTTTAAGTTTGTGTTGATTAGCTTATCACAAAAAAGGCCAAATCAAAAATGAAATAACAGAGGGGAAATGGGGGGTGCGCTTAGGCCCGCGCCGAAGGACTCCACCCACCCTCCTCTGGGCAGAGGGGGGATTTTTTTGTTTTTTCACAAAAAAGATGGCAACAATCAGAAGATGATTGCCACTTGTTGATTTAATGTGAGGGATTGTTCGTTTGGATGAAGGGCGAGGCGCGACTGATGCAACTAGGAATTTCAGGGTCGGATGAGTGGTAAGGCGAAACCGAGGAACGGAAAAAGGCGCACAAAGCGTGCGCCGTTGAGTGCCGAAGGGTGCAACGAAACCAATCGCCGACCCTGAAATTGCTATTATTTATAACGGGCGAAATGGGCGAATGCCTTATTCGCGGCGGCCATCTTGTGCACATCCTCGCGCTTCTTGAAGGCGGCACCTGTCTCGTTGCTGGCATCGTTGAGCTCCTGGGCCAACTTCTCGGCCATGGCCTTGCCCTTGCGGGTGCGGCAGGCGTCGATCACCCAGCGGATGGAAAGGGCCATTTGGCGTTTGGGGTTCACTTCGACCGGAATCTGGTAAACGGAGCCTCCGACACGGCGGGCGCGGACTTCGGTGAGAGGTTTCACACTCTCGAGCGCCTTGTCGAAAATAGCGACTGGGTCGGTCTTTCCCTGTTCGCGAAGAATTTTCATCGCATCATTGAAAATACGGCGGGCGATGGACTTTTTTCCTCGGCGCATCATGCAGTTGATGAATTTCTCCTGAAGTTCGGAGGACCCTTCGGGAATTTGCTTCTTGATAGCCATAAATTAGGACAATTAGGTTGTTATGATATTAATAATCTCACTTGAGACTTGAGACTCGCACTTATTTACGCTTTCGGCTTCTTGGCTCCATACACGGAGCGCGCCTTCTTGCGGTTCTGGACTCCCTGGGTGTCGAGCACACCACGGATGATGTGGTAGCGGACTCCAGGCAGATCTTTGACACGGCCTCCGTGCACCAACACGACCGAGTGCTCTTGCAGGTTGTGTCCTTCGCCACGGATATAGGCCGTGACTTCGGTTCCGTTGGTCAAACGCACGCGAGCGACCTTTCGGAGAGCGGAATTCGGCTTTTTCGGCGTTCGGGTGGTCACTTTCACGCAAACACCCCGTTTCTGGGGATTGCCGTGAGGCATTTTGACCTCTTTCGTTTTCAGGGCATTGAAGGTGTGTTGCATGGCGGGAGCCTTGCTTTTGACCTTTGAATTGCGCCTGGGTTTGCGGACCAATTGGTTAATCGTGGACATAACGGAATGGTTTGGGGTTAATAAGGTTTTATAAGGTATATCAATACTGTAAAGTTTTCAAGTGTTAATCCCTTTAATCACTGTAATCACCTTAATCACAGTTATTTCTTGGGCTTTTCCTTGGCTAGCTGCTGCTGGAAAATCTTGCCAGCGGGGATTAACTTACCAATGATTACGTTTTCTTTCAAGCCTTTAAGGTTGTCCATCATCTTGGTGGTGGAAGCCTCGACCAGCACGCGGATCGTTTCCTGGAAGGACGCGGCGCTCAACCAGCTGTCGGTCCTGATGGCCACGCGGGAGATGCCCCAGAGAAGGGGTTCGGCGACCAAAAGCTCTTTGCGCTTGGATTTCAGCTCGGTGTTCACGCGCTCCAGGCGGGCGGCGCTCAGGTTCTCGCCGGGCAGGTATTCGCTGTCGCCAGGCTGGGAAGTGCGCACCTTCGAGAACATTTGTTTGACGATGATTTCGATGTGCTTGTCGTTGATGGTCTGACCCTGGGAGGCGTAGATGTGCTGAACCTCCATCATGATATAGCGTTGAACCGTGTAGACATCGGTGAGGCGCATCAAATCTTGCAAATTGAGGTGGCCGCGGTTCAAGGGAGTGCCCTTGGCGATCAGCTGGTTGTTGGAAACGGCCAAATGCTCGCGTTGTCCGAAGGTGTGCACAATCTCCTGCTTGGAAAGGTGCTTGATCTCGATCTTGCCCTTCTCGATTTCCATCACCTTGCCCTCGATCATGGCCTTCACGGTGTTCTTGTCGGTCTTGGAACGGGCCAGCACCTGTTTGGGCTTCACGGTCTCACCTTTCTTGACCACGACCTCGTATTTGGCGGGGATGGCATAGCTGTCGTTGCCCAACGCCTCTCCGGAGATCATGACTTCGATCTGGTCCTTCTTGTGGTGCAGAGTCACACGACCGTCGATCTCGGCGAGAATAGCCGGCTTGTGGGGGGTGCGGGCCTCAAAGAGTTCCTCGACACGGGTCAAACCTTGGGTGATGTCGGATCCTTCGGCGACTCCTCCCATGTGGAAGGTTCGCATGGTCAGCTGGGTGCCAGGCTCTCCGATGGATTGCGCGGCGATGATACCAACGGCGGTGCCCAACTCGACGGTCTTGTTGGTTCCCAAGTCTCGTCCGTAGCATTTCTGGCAGATGCCGCTTTCGGTTTTGCACGTCATGACGCTGCGCACCTTCACCTCGTCGATCTTGAGGTCTTTCAGGTCGCGGATGAGTTTATGGTCGACCTCTTCGCCAACCTCGGCGATGATTTCGCCCGATTTCGGGTGGGCGACAGCCTCGATGAGGGAGCGTCCGTAAATGCGCTTCTCGAAGGATTCACCGATCTTCTCGCTCTCCTCACGGGTGATCAAATGGGCGTGGGTCGAACCGCAATCCGGCTCCTTGATGACCACATCCTGCACGGCGTCGACGAGACGGCGGGTCAGGTAGCCGGCCTCGGCGGTCTTCAAAGCGGTGTCGGACTTGCCCTTACGTCCTCCGTGAGTGGCGATGAAGTACTCCAGAATGGAGAATCCGCCCTTCAGGTTGGATTTGATCGGCAACTCGATGGTCTTGCCGGAAGGATTGGCCACGAGGCCTTTCATGCCGCAAAGCTGGGTGATTTGTCCCCAATTTCCACGAGCACCGGAATCGATCATGTAATAGATGTGGTTCTCGGGGTATTTTTCGAATTCCTTCACCATGTCCGTCGTGATCTCGTTCTTGAGCTGGGACCAGATGCGGATGGCGTGATGGTAGCGCTCCTCCTCGGTGATCCAGCCTTTCCAATATTGGTTGTTGATCTTCTTCACCACCTCGTCGGCTTTGGCCACCTCGACCTCTCGGTTCGGGGCGCCCAACATGTCGGAGGCGGCGATGCTCAAACCGGAACGGCTGGCGAATTTGAATCCGATGCGTTTGAAATCGTCGGCCAATTTGGAGGTGGCCTCGGGGCCGACCTTTTCCAAGCAGTTGGCGAGCAATTTTTGGAGTTTGCTCTTGCCGCAATTCTCATTGATGAATCCGAGCTCCTTGGGGATGATGCTGTTGAAAATCAGGCGTCCCACGGAAGTCTCGATGATCTGATCGTCGACGCGGGCCTTGATGAAGGCCTGAAGATCGACCATGTCCATGCGGTAGGCGTTCACCGCCTCGCTGATGGTGCCGAAGGTCATTCCTTCGCCATGTTTCCCCTTCATCGCGCGGGTGAGGAAGTAGAGGCCAAGCACGATATCCTGGGCGGGGGTGATGATCGGTTCGCCGGCGGAGGGTTTGAGCAGGTTCTTGGAGGCGAGCATCAATTCGCCGCACTCTTTCTGGGCAGGCTCGGAAAGGGGCAAATGGACAGCCATCTGGTCGCCGTCGAAGTCGGCGTTGAAAGCGGCGCAGACCAACGGATGCAACTGGATGGCCTTGCCCTCGATCAGGACGGGATTGAACGCCTGGATACCGAGGCGATGCAGGGTGGGGGCGCGGTTCAGAAGCACGTGGCGGTTGCGGGTCTCCTCTTCGAGGATGTCCCACACCTCTTTCTTGCCGGATTCAATCAAACGCTCGGCGCCTTTCACGTTGTGCGCGAACTCGCCGCGGATCAGTTTGCCGATCACAAACGGTTTGAAGAGTTTCAAAGCCATTTCCTTGGGCAATCCGCATTGGTGGAGTTTGAGATTCGGGCCGACCACGATGACGGAACGACCGGAATAGTCGACGCGTTTTCCGAGAAGGTTCTGGCGGAAGCGTCCCTGCTTTCCCTTGAGCATGTCCGAAAGCGAGCGGAGCTTGCGCTTGTCGCCGGCCATGAAGGCGTTTTTTCCACCGCGGGGCTGGTTGTTGAAAAGCACATCGACCGCCTCCTGGAGCATACGCTTCTCGTTGCGGCAGATGACCTCGGGCGCTCCGATGGCCATGAGGCGCTTGAGACGGTTGTTGCGGTTGATGACACGGCGATACAGGTCGTTCAGGTCGCTGGCCGCGAAACGTCCGCCGTCCAGCTGGACCATCGGGCGCAAATCGGGCGGGATCACCGGCAGTTGGGTGATCACCATCCACTCGGGGCGGATGGAGGCCTTTTTCAAGGCGCTCGCGAAACGAATGCGCTTGTTGAGCTTCTTCTGGCGTTGCCCAACGCTCTGGGTGTATTCCTCCTGCAATTTTTTGGTATAGGAATCCAAATCGATGCCGGACAAAATCTGGCGGATCGACTCGGCGCCGGTGCCGGCGCGGAAAATGTTGCCGAATTTCATGGAAAGCTCGCGATACTCGACTTCGCCGAGCACCGTGCTGACCGCGAGAGATTCAAGCTCCTCTTTGGCCTGGGTGTGCTGGGCGGTGAGCTCCTCGATCTTGCTGGCGTAGGTGTCCTCCATCTTCACCAAATCGCCAACGGGAACATCGTTCGCGCTGTCGCCCTCGTTTCCGACGGATCCGTCTTTGGCGGAAGCCTTTGCCTTCTTGTCGCGCTTCTTCAGGCTCAGTTCGGATTCCTTCTGTTTGAATTCGTCCTGGATCTGCTTCTTGTAAACTTGAAAATCGCGCTCCAACTGTTCCAAAGCCTCGCCCTTGGCGGCCTCGTCCACATGCGTCACGACATAAGCCGCGAAATAGATCACCTGCTCAATTCCCTTGATGGGCAAATCGAGCAAAAGGCCGATGCGGCTGGGGGTCGAGCGCAAAAACCAGATGTGGGTCACGGGGACGGCAAGGCTGATATGGGCCATGCGCTCTCGGCGGACGATGGAACGGGTCACTTCGACTCCGCATTTCTCGCAAACCACGCCCTTGTACCGGATGCGCTTGTACTTTCCGCAATAGCACTCCCAATTTTTGGTCGGTCCAAAAATCTTTTCGCAAAAGAGTCCATCCCGCTCCGGCTTTTGGGTGCGGTAGTTGATGGTCTCCGGCTTGGTCACCTCCCCATGCGACCAGCTCAAGATGTCTTCAGGGCTCGCCACCGCAAGGGTGATCGCGTTGAATTCATCATGGCGCTGTTGCTGCTGGGGTTGCTTGTTTTTGGAATTCATCATGTTCATAGTGGATGAATAGAAAATTATGTGAAATTGGAAGTACTAAATCTAAATTTTATTCCTGAGAATCATCTTAATCACTCTAATCACAGTTCAGACTTTTTATCCAAACGAGCCCTCGTCCTCGGGAATGTAATCAGCGGCTGGCATGGATTCGGCATTCGCCTCGTCTTTGCGGTCTTCGCCAGGCCGTTTCTCGAGCATAATCATGTCGTAGATCACGATCTCGGTCTTGAAGATCTTCACGCCCTCGGGCGAATCCCAGGAGCGGGTCTTCAGATAGCCTTCGATATAGACCAGCTTTCCCTTTTTCAGGTATTGCCCGCAGATCTCCGCGAGCTTTCCCCAGGCCACCAGATTATGGAACTCGGCTAAGGTGTTCTTCTCGCCCTTGGTGGTGACCCATTCCCGGTTCGTGGCAAGTCCGAACGTGACCACCGATTGGCCCGTGGCGGTCTTTTTGACCTCGGGATCGCGGGTGACGTTGCCGACCAGAATGACCTTGTTGACGCTCCTCATAATGGATGAATAATTTGATTCGGATTGTGGGCAGTATTGTGGTGATGACAACTATTCTGTCCACCACCCTGCCCACTATTCGGCTCTATTCCTTCGATTTCTTCTGCTTGTTCTTCTTGCGCTCCCCTTCCTCGACCACGTCCTCCTCATGGAGCATTTCCTTATCGGTGACTTGGCCTTCGGGGGACTCGTTTCGGATCTCATCCTCCTCAAGCTCCTCGATGATGTCCTTCTCGCCAAGGTTTTCGCCTTCAAGTTCCGCCTTCACCTTGGATTCGGGCTCAAGACCCAATTTCGGATCCAGCTCCTTGATCATGTCGGCGCCTGGGATCTCATCGATCTCCTCGGTGGAAATCACGTCCTCCAGAGCCACTTCCTCGACCACCTTGCCCAACTCCTTGGTCAACGAAACATTCAAGCAGAGGCTCTTCAACTCTTTCACCAAGACGTTGAACGATTCGGGAACGCTGGGGGTGCGGATGGACTCGCCCTTCACAATGGATTCGTAGGCGCGGGCGCGTCCGATCACATCGTCGGATTTGATGGTGAGCATCTCCTGCAAGGTGTGCGCGGCACCGTAGGCCTCGAGCGCCCACACTTCCATTTCTCCGAAACGCTGTCCTCCGTGCTGGG
>JACRIF010000129.1 GCA_016220125.1 Candidatus Peregrinibacteria bacterium | reverse complement strand
GCTCGAACGGCATTGTCCGCCCATTTCAACTCCTGTATATTTTTCGCGTACCCCGTAATTGAAATCCAAAATGATCAAAAAGAAATTCACCCTCCTCACTTTGATGTTGGTGGCGCTTCTCATCGCCTTCCTTTCCTATTCGCAAAGTCCGCAAACGGGGAAATTGAAACTGTATTGGTTCATTCCCGACGGCGTGCGCAGCGAGCCGGAGCTTTTCACCATTTACAAATGGGCCGAAGAGGGAAAACTCCCGAATATCAAAAAATTGATGAAGCGGGGGAGCTACGGGTATTCCAAGCCCACGTTCCCGGGGCATACCCCCACCAATTTCGCCACGTTGCTCACAGGCTCCTACCCGTTGAAGCACGGCGTGACGGATGGACCGATGCATGTGGAGGGGAAGCCCCTCGATTCCGTCGCGGTCGCGGGTTTCCGGTCCTCGGCGCGCAAGATCAAGGCGATTTGGTCGATGCTGGAGGACACCGGGGAGAAGGTTTCGATTTTGTCGGTTCCCGGCTCCACTCCGCCGGAGATCGAGAAGGGCACCGTGGTTCGCGGACGATGGGGCGGTTGGGGCGCGGACTACCATGCGATCAACTTCGAGCCGGACACGGACAAGGCGCTTCGCATCAAGCAAGGTCGAGGCGTTCGCCTGTTCTTTTTCGGCCCGCAACTCACCCAGTTCATCCCGCAAGCGGAACCCAAGGGTTGGACCAACCCTCCCGTTTCATTCAGCCCGGCCAAGGAGCTCAAGCTGAGTTCGTGGGGTGGCGATGTGTTCGCGCTTGTGTTGGACACCACGGACGACCAGGCCGTGAACTACGACCGCGTGGCCTTTTCGATGGATCGCACGACGGTTTTCGCCACGCTTTCGGAAGGGGATTGGAGCGATTGGCAACCGATCAAACTCAAATTCAAGTCGGGTGAGGAGTCGGTGGATGTCGATTCCCATGTGAACGCCGAGGTGATCAAGCTGGACGACGACGGTTTTTTCCGCCTGCGCCTGTTCTACGACAACTTGAACGATTTCAACACCCAGCCTTCCTCCTTCGCCCACTATCTTGAGGCCGCGATCGGCCCCATGACGGATTTCGTGGACAACTTCCCGCCCCAACTGGTGTTCTACGACGAGGACAAGAAGGCGTTCCTGGACGAGGCCAAAATGTCGTTCGACTGGCACGAGAAAGCGGTCGAGCCGATGATCGAGGGGCCGGAGTCCACGGCCGTGATCCACGATGTGTACACCCCCAACCAGATGCTCACCAGCCGATGGTGGATGGGGTATGTGGATCCAAAATCCGCGCGCTACAACACGATCGACGAGACCGCCCGAGCCAAGGTGTGGGACGACGTGCTGTGGATGTACCAGCGCCTCGACGCCATCCTCGGTAAGGTGATGGACCACGCGGACAAGAACACGCTCATTGTTTTCAGTTCCGACCATGGGGCGGTTCCGTTGGACAAAACCGTTCGCCTCAACAATTTGTTCGCGAAAAAGGGGTGGCTCAAGTTCAAGGTCGATCCGAACACGGGCGAGCCCACGGTCGATTGGAAAAATTCGAAAGTGATCTATCTCCAGATGGCGTATGTGTACATCAACCCCAAGGGGTTGGCCGGCAACTACGAGCGCCAGACAGGGCCCGCCTACGAAAAATTGCGCGACGAGGTGCGCCAGGCGGTTCTTGGGATCAGCGATGACGAGGCGGGTTTCAAGCCCGTGGTCCAGGCCTACAATTGGGAGGACGCCCCCAAATTCCTGGAGCTTCCCACGGACCGCGTGGGCGACCTTGTGCTGGTCAACAAGCCCGGGTACGGGTTCACCGAGGATATGACCAACGACAAGGCGGTGTTGGCCGTGTCGACGAATATCGCGGGCTACAAGCAGGCCATTGTGTCCGACAACGAGTCGGGCATGTGGACGCCCTTCATCATCGCCGGGCCCGGCATCAAGCAGGGGAATTTCATGGGCAACGAGCCGATCCTTCATGTGCAACAGCTTCCCACGATCCTGAAGGCGCTCGGAAAAACCATTCCCGAAGCGGTGGACGGGAAACCCTTGCTGGAAATTTTCAAGTAACGCGGACGGGAAACCATCCCACCATCCGTAGGCGCGATTCGCCAATCGCGCCTACGGGGGATTTGCGATCCCCACCGCTCAATTGCAGATAGTCGCCTTGATGAATTCGATCCCTTTTTCGTCAAAATCCTTTTTCGGACTGATCCATTCCATTTGGCGGTACTCCCTTTTGGCAGGGCAAAACACCCAGGCGATGAAGGCCTTGGAGGGTGTTTCGCTTTCCACGCAGTTGCCGTAGGAAAGCCGATTCGTGAGGGAAGCCACGAAGTAGGTGATTCTCAGTTCCCCGTTGCCGGTTTCCTGTCTTTTCGGCGTCATATCCTGGGAACAGACAATTTCGTTGGAGAGCATGCCCGGATAGGGGGACATCTCGTTTCCGTACAAGGCCTCGATTGTGAGGATTTTTCCATCGATCACTTTTTTGGCCTCGGGCTCATCAATATTGCGGATGACCTTCAACTTCAATGCGGTTTCGCCTTTTTCGAATTCATAGTAATGGGTCAGGGCATCCTCTTGCATCGCCTTCTCAAGGGTAAAACCAGGGAAGGAGGGCTCCGAGGCCTTGCGCAGCGCAAGCGCCACCACCCCTCCTATCACCAACAGGGCCACGATGGCGATCCTGAGCCTGTTTTTGAATAGTCTTTTTTCCATTTTTTGATAGAATTGCCACGAGAATCCATTTCCCATGGCATGAAACAAAAAAAGTATATCATCCTTGCCGCCGTTGCCACACTTTTTTTGATGGCTGCCCTTGGTGTTGTCCGATTTCGACCCGCTTCCGATCGGTGGGAGTCGCCCACGGTTTCCAATCCTTTCGCCTCCAGTCCAAGCCCTTTGCTCAAGGATTCCGATTTTAAATGCGACCACTGCAATGTGGTGATCGTCGGCATGACCAATGTCCGCCGGGACCATATGGGCATGTACGGGTACAGCCGTGACACCACTCCGAACATTGATGCCTTCGCCAAGCGCTCCGTGGTGTTCGAAAACGCCTTTACCCCCACCAGCTGGACCCTGCCCGTGGTCGCCTCCATTCTCACCTCGCTTTATCCGTTTCAGCATGGCACGATGGGGCTTTCGGGCTCGTTGAGCCATTTGGATGGTCGTCTTACCACCCTTGCGGACGTCCTTAAGCGCAACGGTTACCGGACGGCCACTTTCACCGGGGGGCGCGATCTATTGCCCAGTTTTGGGGTCACCTCCCGGTTCGACGAGAATTTTTACCCTGATGCCGACTTGGCGAACAGTGCCCCAAGCGCCCCCAATTCGCTGCCGGTTCAACTCGGATCCGTCATCAGCACCAAAGACCTCATGTCCCACTATGGCCCCTTCGGATTTTCCGTCCCCAAGGCCATCGAGTGGATGCAGGGACACAAGGACAAGCCCTTTTTTACTTATGTGCAGGGCTTCGATGCGCATTGTCCGTTCGCCTCTCCCCAAAAAATCGACCGTTTCACCCAAGGGCTGCGGAGCGATTTGGACTTCCGTAATTGCTATATAAATTATGGCGAGGCTGACCCCGTGGAAGTGAACGGAAAAAAGTATTTCACTGTTTTGGCTCCGCCTTCGGATCCCACAAAGCCGGGGGATGACCTGCCCAGCCAATTGATCAGCGAAGAGGATGTCCACTACATGAGCGCTCTTTACGACGGGAAAATCAGCGAAGTCGACGCCCAAGTCGGAAGACTTTTGGACTTCATGGAAAAGGACGGGTTGCTCGACAACACGATCGTCATCCTGTTGGCCGAGCATGGCGATATGTTCGGAAAGCACGGTCGATTCATGCGGGGGGGGCCCTTGCGGGGCACCTATTACGACGATGTCCTGCACGTGCCCTTGGTTTTTTATTTCCCGAAAAATAGCCAAAAGGGGATTCATCGTCCGCAGATCGCGGAACTCACGGATTTGGCCCCCACGGTGCTGGACGCCCTTTCGCTTGAAATCCCCCCCCAGTTCGCGGGAAGTTCTCTTCGAACCATTGCAACCAGCGACGCGCCCGGCAGGGGGGAGGCATTTGCGGGTTCTGTTTTTTTCCCTGGAATCAGCCCCTTTTTCACGAACATCACCTTGATTTCGGCCTTGAGAACTCCGGATTGGAAATTGATCTACGAGAATGTCTTCAAGCCCATTTCCGGACTTGAAGACAAACCCCTTTCCACCTTTTTGGACCCCAGAAAGGAGGATGTGGAAGTGCTCACCCAGCTGTTCGATATGAAAAACGACCCGGAGGAGTTGACGGATGTTTCGGCGAAGCACGCGGACATTGTCGAATCCCTTCGCAGGGAAATGGAGGAGCGAATCAGACAGTTTTAAAATCAAGACCATCCCTATGCAACGTATCCGAAAAATCCAAAAGGAATTGCGAAAGCGCAAATTTGGCGCCGGGCTGATCTCAAAGCCCGAGAATGTTCGGTACCTGTGCGGGTATGTCGGATCGAACGGACGGCTTTTGGTCACCCCCACGAAGGCCACCCTCATCACGGATTCGCGCTATCTCCGCTCGGCGCGAAAGCAGATTCCGAAGGCTGTTGGAATTTTCGACCAGAAAAGGGTGCAGAGCTTGTTAGCTTGTTAGGCAGGCTTAGCTTGTTAGGGGTCGAGGAAAAAACGATCAGTCACGCTCAGTTTGAGGCATATCGAAAGCAGTTGAAGCGTGTGAAATTGGCCCCGATTTCCGGCATGGTGGAGACGTTGAGGATGCTCAAGGACGATTCCGAGATGAAAATCATACGGAAGGCTGTTTCGATCGCGAACCAGGCGTTTGAGCAACTTGCGAAATCGATCAAGGTGGGGGATTCGGAGGACGACCTGGAATGGCGATTGCTCAGCTTTGCCCACGCGTTGGGGGCGGACGGTTTTTCGTTTCCGCCGATCATTTCGTTTGGCAAAAACACAGCCGACGTGCACCACACCAAGGAACCAAACCGCTTGAAAAGGGGCGAGATGGTTTTGATCGACATGGGCATCCAATACAAAGGGTATATGACCGATATGACTCGCATGGTTTTCACAAAAAGGCCTACCAAGTTAAATCATCAGCCAGAGGCTGATCCGCCTTTGGCGGAAAAAATTTATTCAACCGTTTTGAAGGCCAATCAGGCCGCCATCAAAGCCATTGAGGTCGGAGTGAAATTCTCCGAAATCGACCGCGTGGCGCGCGCCATCATCGAAATGGCGGGGTACGGCGCGCATTTCGGCCATGCGCTCGGGCACGGGATCGGGCTTGAGGTGCACGAGGCGCCGAATGTCAGTGAAAAATCCGAAACCAAAATTCAACCCGGCATGCTGTTCACCATCGAGCCCGGAATCTACCTGGACGATTGGGGCGGAGTGCGCATCGAGGATATGGTTTACGTGAACGGAGAGGGGAAGGTGGAGGTGCTCACCTCGGTTCCCAAGGCGCTCTGATTTTGTTGCGGGCTTGGGTCGAATACGATTAAACTATTTGAGATATTATTTAACCAAAAAAACATATGAAGAAAATTTTTTCCTTGATCCTCATGCTTGTCGGCCTGGGATTTTTTGGAGTGGCCCTCCAAGCCCATGCCCAGGAGGACTCCATGCCCACGTTTAACGTTAATTTGGAATCCAGTCCCTCCGCTCCCGCCTCCTCCCCCTACAATTGGACGGCACCCGTTGTGAAAATCAAAGTCGGAGACCCCATTGTTTTCACCCCCACGCTCTATCAGACGACCGCAAGCCATACGGGAACCTGGTCCTACGACGAAAGCATTCTTTCCTGCGCAGCCGAAGGCGATCTCTTGAAGTGCAAGGCAATCGCCGAGGGCGATGTCCGCGTCTCCACCACGATCACTGATCGGAATGCGGATGGCACCACGGGAACTGTTGAATCCAATTTCATTTCGGTCACGGTCGACAACACGGCCGACACCTCCCTCGCAGGGAAGCTCCTCCCGGACCTTCGGATTTCGGCCAACAAGATCCAACTGGTCTCCCGACGCGTCAACGGGGTTGTCAAAAAACAGTACAAGATCCACGTCCTCATCTCCAACAAGGGCAAGGGGAAGGCGGAGGATACGATCCGCTATTCCATTTTCAGGGCCGGCTCCATGGAGGACAAGACGTTGACCACCCAGGGTCTTGCCGCGGGCAAGAGCAAAAAAGTGTTCTATTACGTCGATGCCGCCGAGAAAGGTTCCAAAGTCGCCTTTTCAGTGGATGCGACGAACGGCATTGAGGAGTCCGACGAGGCCAACAACGAGGTTCAGGTGACTATTGAGAAGAAATAAGGCATTGGGAAAGGCCGCTCCTTCTTAGCGCAAAACTTTGAAGGGCGGCCTTTTATTGCGAAGCCGTTTTTTGGCTTATGCGACTTCGCCCTGTTTTCAGGGTTTTTTATCATTGCCAAAACCTTTGCGCTGTTTTTTGCAGGCTTCGTCGCATGCATCTTATTTTAAAATCTAATTGAAATTATGCAAGCCCCCTTGATTGATAAATCGGGCGTTTTCCGCTATAATATTCGGATTTATTTAATGATCCGATGGAAGCCATCCATTCAAAAAACAATTTGTTTTCAAAACTTATCGCGGTTTCGCTGGCCATTCTCCAGTTGTTGGCTTTGACCCCATCCGCCTTCGCCAAATCCCCTGTGGTGGGCGAAAAACGGATGATGATGGTTTCGGCCTACTATTCGCCTTTGCCCGCCCAACGGTTTTACATGCGGGGGAGCTACGAGGCCGACAAGAAGTTGAACGGCCGCGGGACCAATGGAGCGGACGGCACGCAGGTTTATGTGGGCATGATGGCCGCGCCCAAAACCTACCGTTTCGGCACCCAAGTGAAAGTGCCTGGGCTCGGCGTCGGCGTCGTCCACGACCGCGGGGGCGCCATTTTGGCCAAAAAAGGCTACGACCGCATCGACGTTTGGATGGGCAGCGGCGAAGAGGGTCTGGGTCGCGCCCTGAATTGGGGCATGCGCCTGGTTGAAGGGGAAGTGTATTGGGAACGGGACACCGTCCAGCCCGATGTCGATTTCAGCTGGTTGCCCTCGGAGCTTCCGAAGGACACCTTGAATCGCCTGATGGCCCGCACCATGCTCAATCCCACGGTTTTCGCGAAGCCAATCACCAAAGCTTCCTCCAAGGCCGATATCAGCGACCTGCAGGAGGCGCTCCGCATGTTCGGCACCTACCGAGGCCCCGTGAACGGCGTCTACGATAGCGATACCCGCGAGGCGATCACGGTTTTCCAGATCGCCGAAGGGGTGATTTTAAACACAAACTCGATCGGGTCCGGAAACCTGGGTCCCAAGACCTTGGGCGCGCTCAAATCCAAGATCGAGAATTTCAATTCCACGGTTCTGAAGGAGCAAACCCGCCTCAAGGACAATCTTTCAGAGCTTTCCGTGGGCCTTGGAAAAAAGGACAATGGGGAGAAGGTCTACAAAATGCAGCAAATGCTCTGGGAACTCGGCTACTACAAGGGCACGCTGAGCGGCCGATACGATTCCATCACCATGGACGCGGTGTTCGCAGTCCAGAAGGCCAACGGCATCGTCCGCGCCACGTGGGATCCGGGCGCCGGATACTACGGGAAGAAAACCCATCAGGCCTTGATCGCCGCGGTGGATCTGAAGATTTCCACCTTGATGAAGTACCCCGCCGAGATGCAGGTGTGGGTGCCCGCCAAGATCGATTTGCCCACCGTGAGCCAATTGCGCTATGATGCCGCCCCCGATTCGCATGCCCCGTTGGCGTTTGATTTGAAATTCGAGACCCCACAATCCACCTCCAACTCTTTGGCTTTCGACCAGGATATGTCCCTTGGCGACAAGGGCGCATCGGTCCAAACGCTGCAGAAGCTTTTGATCCAACAAGGTTTTCTGGCCAAGGGGTTGGACACCGGCACCTTTGGCGAAAAAACCGAGAAGGCGCTGATCCAGCTCCAATTGAAAAAAGGGATTGTGTCGACCTCCGACCAGCATGGCGCTGGCGTGGTGGGCCCCAAGACCCGCCAGTTGCTTAATTCACTAATTTAATTCCCGTGATTGAAATTCCCCAACCCCGTGATCTCACCGCATTGATGGCCGACGAGCTCGAAGGACTTGAGCTCAAGGGACCTGGAAGCCGGGAACGGCTTCTCGCCTCGAGCCCCGAGCTTTTGGATCTTGTCCTCAATTCCCGCAATGTGGTCGAGTTCTTGACCAAGCTTTCCAAAAACGACAAAACCGCCGGGATCAAGGATTACGACCATGTCGTTGATTTTTTCAATGCCAAGGCGCGCCGCCATCTCAAGCGGAAAAACCAACTGGCCGGCGAAGCCCGCGCCAAAACCCTGGAATTGCTCCACCCCGAGAAAAAATAATTTTTAGTCGCCATTAATTAAGGTTTTTATGGGAAACGCCAAGCCACATTCCGAATTCAACGAACTCCCCCTTGAAAAGGACGAGGTGCTATTCGAGCGCCCCGGTGCCGTGATGGCCCTCAAGGTCGACCCCCTGAACCAGGCCCCTGTTTTTGTGGTGGAGAGCGTGGCCACCACGGTTTCGTCCACCATGAACGATGCCAAGGCGTGGGGTGCGCAGCAGGTCGCCGAAGGATCCCAACTCGTGTTCGTGCTAGGACGCGAAGGATGGCATTTGCAGGGCGCGGAATCCGATTTTCCGTTTTCCCAAGCGCAAGTGGAGTCCTTTTTTTCACAAATGCTCCTCCAAGACCTATGGTTGAGCCATCATCCTGTTGCTAGTGCCCGCAAACGGTATCTTGAGACGCTCAAGGGGAAAGGGGTGCATTAGGATTCCAATGGATTGCCAATGGATCACAGATGGATGCCAAATGGATCTCCTATCGGTTTGGTTTTTTGGTGTATAGTGGTTTTATGATGATTCAGGAAGCTATTTTGTGGGGATACGAGCAGCTGACGCCCACCTCCGACAGTCCACGGGTGGATGCGGAATTGCTTTTGGCGCATGTGTTGAAAAAATCGACAACATTTCTTTTCACCCATGAAAAAGAGAGATTGGATCGATCACGATGCTGGCCCTTGAATGAGTGGCACTTTCGGAGGCTTATCCAAAAACGCAAACGAGGCGTTCCTGTTGCCTACCTTGTCGGACACAAGGAATTTTACGCCCTCGACTTCAAGGTGAACCATTCGGTTTTGGTTCCGAGACCGGACACGGAGATTTTAGCGGAGTGTGTGATTGAATACGTACGAGGACTCAGAAGTCAGAACTCAGGACTCAGCCTGTTGTTGGTTGATGTCGGAACTGGCTCTGGGTGCATTCCGATTTCTGTTCTGAAAAACGTGCCCGGCCTGAACGCGGTGGCCACGGATATTTCACGGTCAGCCCTTTCTGTGGCAAAGGAAAACGCAAAAAGACACTCCGTTTCGCGACGAATCCGATTTTTCAAATCCGATTTGCTGAACCAGGTGCCCGCTGAGATTTTGAAAGGGCACGCCGTGATTTTGACGGCCAACTTGCCCTATCTGCCCGACAAAATGGAGGTGAAACCCGAATTGGGTTTCGAACCT
>JACRIF010000130.1 GCA_016220125.1 Candidatus Peregrinibacteria bacterium | reverse complement strand
TTTCGAGCGGGCGAACAAGGTTTCGGAGGCGCCGAAAAAAACCGCCAACTGGGTGCTTTCCGAGCTCATGGCGTTGCTCAATGCCAAGGGGCAGACGATTTCGGACTGCAAGCTTGCTCCGGAAAATTTGGGGAAAATGGTCAGCATGATCGACGCGGGGGCTATCACCGGAAAAATAGCGAAGGAGATATTCCCGGAGGTCTTCGAGTGCAATGCGGACCCCGCGCAACTGGTCGAGAAAAAAGGCATCAAGGTGATGGGCGACACGGGCGAGCTCGAGAAGGTTTGCGCCGAGGTGATCGCCAAGAACCCCCAGTCCATCGTCGACTTCAAGGCGGGCAAGGAGCGGGCGCTCGGTGCCCTGGTCGGCCAGGTTATGGCCGCCACCAAAGGTTCCGCCAACCCCAAGATGGTGAACGATATTTTGAGGAAATTGATGTCTTGAGGAGGTTGTAGGTTGTCGTTTTGTGGTGGGTAGTAACTACAACCTACGCACTACAAACTAATCACTGACAAATTCTGTCAACGCCACTCGCTCGCAAATTTGAGAGGTAAATGGTATAATTATTTAGAATTAAAAAATCAAAAATGCAAAACTATCTCATCCCCACCGTGATCGACAAAACCCCTCAGGGCGAGCGCGCCTACGATATTTACTCGCGTCTGCTCGAGGAGCGCATCGTCTTTTTGGGCGGTCCCATCAACGATGAGGTGGCCAATGTGGTCATCGCCCAGCTTTTGTTCCTGGAGAAGGTCGACCCCACCAAGGACATCACCATCTACGTGAATTCTCCGGGTGGCTCCGTCACCTCCACGCTCGCCATGTACGACACCATGCAGCTCATCAAGTGCGACGTTTCCACGGTCTGCGTGGGCATCGCGGCCTCCGGCGGATCCATCATCCTGATGGGTGGCACCAAGGGCAAGCGCTACATTCTGCCCCATTCCGAGGTCATGATCCATCAACCGTTGGGCGGAACCGAGGGGCAGGCCACTGACATTGCCATTCATGCCGAGCACATCATCAAGACCAAGAAATTGCTCAACGAGATGATCGCCAAACATTCCGGCAAGCCCGTCAAAAAAGTGACGGAGGACACCGAGCGCGATCTGTTCATGGACGCCGAGGCGGCCTTGGCCTACGGCTTGGTCGACAAGATCATTGTGTCGAAGAAATAAGGTTTATCTCCCTTATTCCTTTACCAACTCCCTCCAGTTTATTTTGTAGTGGTTGTATTTTTCGCTGAACACCTCTTTCGGCGTCTGCGCGATTCCCAGCGATTCCATTTTGGATTTTAGGAGCGCCAGGGTTTCATCCTTTTGCGCCTCGTCCGACATTTTTTCGAGTTCCAAAATATGCCCGTAGCCACGGGTGTGGTCGAGCATCACGGTGATGCCTTCCCACTCGAACGTGTGGCGCGTGCGGAACCATTTGATTTGAACGTTGAGTCCGGCCGCCTCGAAGATGGTGCCCAATTTTTCGAAATCGTTCTTCTCCACTTTCAATTCGATCTCCTCGCGCTGGTCGTCGTGCAATTGTCCTTTCTTCATCCAGATTTTGGAGTAAAAATTGTTTTTTTGGATGCGCAAATCCTCCTTGGAGTCGAAGTAGTGGGTTTCCTGCGAATCCTCGCTCACTTTTTTTCCCTGGGTTCCGAAAAAATCCAACAGTTCGTTGAATTTTTCCTGGGAAACAAAGCTGCGGATTTCGACTTCGATGGCCATAGGTTGTGGGATTAATGGGGTGCGATGCTAACAAGCTAACGAAGCTAACTAGCTAAGCGTCTAACATGAGAAATTCAGCCGTTACCAAACCCCCGGCAAAAAACGGTATTTCACCTTTTTGGCGTAGGCGCGGTAACCGGGAAGCTCCTTGAGCAAAGTCTTTTCCTCCAAAACTGCGCGCAGGGCGAGGAAGGGGATCACCAGCACCGCGGGGATGAGTCCCCACACGGAGCCGAGGGAGAGCGGAGTGAGCAGGGCGAAGGCGATGCCCGCCGCGTACATGGGGTGACGGACCACCGCGTACGATCCGGTGGAAATGACTTTTTGGCCCTTCTGGATCTCCACGATCCGTGAGGCGTACGCGTTTTCGATCATGACCCAAAAAAAGATGCCGAAGGAAAGGATGAGCCCGATGAATCCTGAAATATAGGTCAGCAGGGGCGCGTTCGACCAGTGGAACCGAACATCCAGCGCGGGGACGATGTACACGCCCAAAAACGGAAAGGTCATCAAGGTCATGAGGGCCTTGTCCCAGGGTTTCATGCGGGTGGCGTCCGCGCCGAATCGTTTGCGCAACAGGGTGGGGCTATGCTTTTTCAGCCAGAAAACAACCGGAACCGCATACGAGAAGTAGACGAGCATGTAGAGCCACCCCGCGGGCCAGCGGAGGGTTCCGGCGGGAATGAACAACATGACCACGAACATCAAAAACGCGAGGGTCAGCATCGCGACAATCCTCAGGTTTGAGACGGGGGGTGATGGGGGTTGGGTTCGAGGCATGGTTTTATTTGAGGCGGAGCACCGCTGATTTTTTGGCGCCGTATTTCTGCTTCATCCATTGCTTGGCGTCCTCCAGGGTTGCCTCTCCCGAGGCGTTGTCCGGGGCGATCACCAGGTCCACGGACCAATGGGCCTTCGGGTTTTTCTCCCCGGTCTTGAGGAGGAGGATGAAATCCACATCCGCCGGTCGTTTTTTGGCCGTGGTGAAGCTGCCGAGCAGATGGGCGGAGGAGATGGGAATGACTTTTTCAATCCGCTGCATGATCTGTTGCGCGTTTTTCCACAGTTCTTTTCGGTACGCGGTGCGGATCAGGGATGGGGGGATGGATTTTTTGTTTTTCATGGATCCAGTCGGTTACTTTTCGATTATATCAGATAACACCCCAGTTGCGTTCGCCCCATTTAAAAAGCCAGGATCGGAAACGGAGTTCCTTTCCTGGCGCTGGGCTTGTGAACCCTTGGAGTTGCTACCGGAGCATCTCCGCGAGCATCTGGGCGATGGCCGAGCGGGCCAGCGCGTCCGCGGTCATGCGGACGGCGTCCCGCCACGGGA
>JACRIF010000132.1 GCA_016220125.1 Candidatus Peregrinibacteria bacterium | reverse complement strand
CTTTTGATCCTTTCCCACGGGAACCACTTCGATTTGGTGGATGAGAATATCGGCCGCCATGAGCACCGGATAGCCGAACAACCCCATGGTGGGGTGCAGGCCCTTGGCCACCTTGTCCTTGTAGCTGTGCGCCCGCTCCATCAATCCCATGGGTGTGTGGCATGAGAGGATCCAGGCCAGCTCGGCCACTTCGGGAACATCGGACTGCACCCAGAAATGGCATTTCGCAGGGTCGATGCCCAGCGCCAACAGGTCCATGGCTGCCTGAAGTGTTAGCGCCTTCATAGCCTTGGGGTCGTGGACCGTGGTGAGCGAATGCATATTCGCCACAAACAAAAAGAGGTCGTTCTTCTCCTGGTATTCAACCATCCTTTTGATCATTCCGAAGTAATTTCCAATGTGGAGACTACCCGAAGGCTGGATTCCGGAAAGGACACGCTTTTTCATAGTTCCTGATTTGCGTACAAGTTATCAAATTTTCCCTTTCACGGTCAATCATATCCTGTTTTATTTCCCGTGGTCTTGTAAACCCTTTGTGTTGTCGTTATATTTGTGGCGCATTTAATCTGAATCCATGTCCGAAATCGTTGTCAAAATCTACGAATCCCAAAATCCCACCGTTCGCGTCGTCGGTTTGGAGGGCGAGATGGACGAGCCCAGCCTTCAGGGCATCAAACTGAACATCGATCCCATCCTGAACGACTCCACGATCAAGTTTGTGCTGTTCGACCTGAAAGATCTGCTCTACATGAACAGCAAGGGCATCGGCTACCTGGTCGCTGTTCACACCCATTTGGCCAAGGATCAGCGAAAACTCATCCTGTGCTCCGCCCAGGAGGCGGTGATGGATGTGATGAGCCTGGTCGGGTTGACCACGATTATTCCGCATCACGAAACATTGGAGGAGGCGTTGGCAACGGCTGTTTAAATTACGAATGACGAGTTACGAATTACGAATTTGAACTCGTAATTATTTATTAAGGATCGCTTGTTCGATCATTCTTTGACGTTCAAGCTCCACCCGCTTCAAATCCTCCAGCGCCTGATTCACGGTTTTTTGCCATCGCTCCAAATATTCCATCCGGCGGTCCTTGTTGTGGAATTTGAGGATGTCGTCTTCGACTTTCACTTTGGCCTCCGGGCCTAGGACCGCTGCTTTCCTGAGGGTTCGGGGCTTCCACATTTTTTTGATCAGACTTTCAGTCCAGTTTCCCAGTATTCCGTTCCACAACCATTCGAAGAACTTTTTGGTTCCGCTTTTCCCGCGGAAGGTGATGCGTTTCAGGTTTTCCTCACTAAAATTCAAACCGTAGGACTGCTTGACCCAACTTCGATTCAATTCGGTGAATTGTTTGTAGGTTTCCTCTCCGTAAACGGGCGAGAGCAACTTGGTCCAATAGGCCAAATAGGGGTCCTCGGGACCCTGCAACAATTCCCCCATCCCCAATTTTTTGGGGGTGACAAAAAAGCTCAGGCAAAACCGTCCGGCCACTTTGTCGCCATGGCGGCGAACGCCAAAGAATTGGAGGATCAGGGTGATGATCAGGCGGGCCAGCCACATTCGACCCTCGCGGATCACAATGAACAGGTCGATGTCGGAGGTCTCGCTGGCGTTGTCGTAGGCCAGATTGTTGCAGACCGCGACCATTTCCACGAAGGGCACGCCCGCCATGTATTGGCCGTATTGGCGGACCTGGGTCCAGAATTTTTCGGCGATGAATTTCCGCCCCTTGCGGGTGTCGATGAGCTTTTCCCGCCCCTTCAGCACATAGAAGTCGCGGATGTGCTCGGTCACCCCCTCCATTTCGTCCAACAGCCCCTTTATCTCCTTGATGTGCACGGGCCGTTGGACGCCGTACAAATAGGCCATGACCTCCTCCGCGGTCAGCGGGAAGTCGAACAGGTCGAAGAAGGCAATGGTTTGGAGAATCGATGTTTTGAGATCGGTTGCCATGGCTTTATTTTACCATAGGGGCGTAACCCAATTTTCAATTTTTGAATAACCCATTTCCATTGAATGGCGAATTCCCAATTTTAAAATTTTGAATTATTCCATTATGAATTCGTTGGAAATTGGTTATTCTGAATTCATCATTCGTTGAGTGCTATACTGTCGCCATGCAAGCAAAGCTCAAGAAATTATTGGATAAAATTCCCCATTCGCCCGGGGTTTACAAGTTCCTCAACGACAAGCAGGAAATTTTGTATATCGGAAAGGCGAAGGATCTGCGCAAGCGCGTGGCCAACTATTTCCGCAACGCCGACGATCGCGGGATTCGCATCCAGAAAATGCTGGAGCAGGCCGACGATATCGCCTGGGTCGAGACCAACAGCGAAATCGAGGCCCTGATTCTAGAAGACAATCTGATCAAGGAGGTGATGCCCCGCTACAACGTTTTACTGCGCGACGACAAGACGTTCCAGTACATCAAAGTGACCGTGAAGGACGATTACCCCGAGGTTTACACGGTTCGCCGGATCCAAAAGGACGGCGCGCGCTATTTCGGCCCCAAGACCAGCGGGTCCGATGTGGCTCGACTCTTGGAATCCGTGAAACGCATCTTCCGGCTTTGCCCCCTCAAAAACATCACATTGGATCCCAAAGGGGTTCCGCTTGAAGGTTCCAAGGTGGCGGTGAAAGTGGGCGGGGTCGCGGCCAAGCGCCCCTGTCTCGATTACCACATCCGCCGATGCCTGGGCCCTTGCGCCGGCATCGTGACACCCAAGGAATACCATGCGATCATCGACCAGGTGGTCGAATTTTTGGAGGGGAACCACAAACCCGCGATCGCGTTGCTCCGCCAACAAATGATGGAATACGCGATGGAGAAGAAATTCGAGCGCGCGGCGAAATTGCGCGACCAGATCCAGGCCATCGAGCGCAACGAGAACAAGCAGGTCATCACCGACACGCACATTGTGGACCGCGACGTGATCGCGTTTGTGCCGGATCTCGGCAAAAACTTTTTCAACCTATTCCAAATCCGTGGCGGCAAGCTGATCGGCCAGGAGAATTTCATTT
>JACRIF010000126.1 GCA_016220125.1 Candidatus Peregrinibacteria bacterium | reverse complement strand
CTTCCTTCCCTCGCCTTTGGCGAGAAAAAATGGGACTGACAACGATTTCGTAAAGAGGGTACCTGGCGGGCAGGGCTTTTCAAACCTCTTGGGTTGAGTTGAGCACGATGCCCACCAACTATCTCTTTACGAAGGGCCGATGAATTAAAGGATCAGCGAAATTGAATGTATTATATACTATAATTATATAATTGTCAATTCAACCCCTTCTCTCTTAATGTCCTCCGTGTCCTCCATGGCCATGGTCTTCCTTGTGCTCTTCCTTCTTCTCGGGCTTGTGCTCAGCCACCTTGTGCTCTTCCTTCTTCTCGGGCTTGTGCTCAGCCACCTTGTGCTCCTCTTTCTTATGCTCTTCTTTGCCATGTCCTCCCTTTTTTTCAGCCGCAGCCCCATGCTCTTCCCCCTCTTCCGCTTTTGCCCCATGATGCTTTTCGGCCTCCTCCCTTTCCACATCCGCGATCGCAAGGTTGTGGGAATCCAGCGTTTGGGCAATACCACTCCTGAACTGTTGCTGCATTTTATCCAACTGGGTGGCATATTGTTTTTTTGACTCCCACATGTTTTTTCCGATTTCCGACATTGGCTCAGTGAGGGGGGACAACGCCACCATTCCTGCCAACACGGGGGCCTTGAGGGGTTCCCACAGGGCCTTTCCAGCGGATTTGAGGGCTTGCACGGGATGCAACCCAATCGCGTTTTTGAAGACATCCTTGATCGCCGAGCGGGTGCTTCCGGCGGATTTTTTAAGGCTTTCGTAGACATTTTTGGGGGTGTTCCACAATCGTTTCGGCAGGCCGAATAAGCCATTCAAAGTGATGCGGGCATTTTCCACTAGGTTCATGCGCAAATTTTCGATCGGGGCCTTGGCCAGTTCGATGGCGGATTTTCCAATGGTTTCCACCACGATCCCCTTTGCCAAATGTTTTGCGGTGTAAAATGGAATTTTTCCTTTATGCGCCACCCCCATGATTCCTTTGATGCCATACGTCAGCGGCTTGGTGATCGGCCACGACACGATTCGGGCGGGCAGGGTCACCCATTTGATTCCCTTCCACACAGTGCCCGCACCCCCCTTAACCCCCTCTTTGAAAGCCCCCCATTTATCGGCGGCGCTAAAAACCAGCCGGTTTTCACCCGCTGAAAAGCCTGCATTATTGGGTTTGCGCCAAAGGGTGGTGGAGGAATGAAACATAGTGGATTAAAGTTTATTTTTTGGGTTGCAGTTGAAAGTACCCCCTCAGCGTCGAAGCCAATTCGACCATTTTGGCCTCCACCTCAGAATCCGTTGAGGATTTGAGGTTGAAGCACCGTCGCATCACATTCTTTATTTCATTCTTTTCATTTTTTTTCGAGAGGGACAACAAGTTGACGCCAATGTTCGTGTCCGGAAAGGCATCATTCAGCCCGAGCGCCATTTTGCCCGCTTCGTCATTAGGCATTTCACCAAACGATTTGCAGAACCATTGAATGGTGTCGATGGCATTGACCACTTTGGACGATTCGATCATTTGAGGTTTTTCAGTCTTTGGGACCAGAGTCTTAATCTCAGGTTGAACGACTTTCGGGTTGTCGATTTTTTGCCCCTCAACCTCGGCTTCCGCCTCTTGAATGGAATTTAAATCGAATTGACGCAGGGAAGCCTCCCCTTTCATTTTTAGCATTTCTGCCATTCTGATCTGGGCAGGGCCATTTGGCCTTGGCTCATTTTCCTCAATTTCATTGATTTCACTGATCAGATTGATGATTTTATCCATTCGACTTTCCTCGGATTTCTCAGTTTTTTCATTTAAATAGTGTTTGATTTCTGGGAAATCAGCCAAGGCGTTGGACAGTTTTCCTAGATTCATTTTCAGCCCATTCTCATCGCATGGTTTTTCCGCATCAAAGCCAAATACTTTTTCCAAAAGAAAAGTCATGGTGAGCATATCCCCTCCTTTTCCATGCAACCAATCCATGATTTTTTTACTGTCCACATCCCACCCCGCATTTCGGGTCAGCGTTAAAACAATGATTTTTTCAAGATTTTCGGGGCTCAGCCCAAGATGCTTCATCAGACTCTGTTTTTTGTGCGTCTCAAGATAGTTATTTTTTAGCAGGGCTGCGATTGCCGTCATTTGATCCACAGCCTCGCCGTATCTCTCATTGGATTCGAGCAGGTCGGCCAGCATTTCAAGGCTATTTTTCCCCTCAGGTTGTTCCATTTGATCCACAGCCTCCGCCTCCTCATTAGTGGGTTCGGTTTCAGCATTTGAGTGCTCCGATTCATTGGCTTCCCCTTTTTCCTGGGCCTCTTCCACGGCGGCCTCACTTCCTTTCGATAATTTGGCTCGCAGGTTCGAGCGCGAGAGCATCACCTTGATTTCCTTGGCACCCTGAATAGACTTTTCCTTTTCCTGCATTTCAAGCACCTTTTCCCTCAATGATTTTTTGGGTGTGTCAGTCATAATAAGGGTTTAATGATTCTAAATATTTTTGAGTGGGCTTCCCCTGGCGAATTTCGCCAGGGGAAGCGCCGTATCCTTCAGACCTTTCTTGCCAACCGATTGCGTTTGACCGATGATGTTTCAGCTCTTGGAGGCGGGGGCGGATTGCCCGAGCCTCTTTTGTAGCCGCAACCTTCGGTGCAGAACACTTCGCCGAGACTTTCTTTTCCGCACTTGGGGCATCTTTCAAGGTTGATTGGTGCCGGTGTGGAATGGGTCTGTGCGGCGTGCGTCTGCGGAGGCAGGTGTGGGTTTGCCCGATTGGGTTCGGCTTCCGTGCTGGCGGGATGCCATTTGGCGAGAAGCCAGTGGACCACCTCAGGGCGAAATTCCGCCTTGGTGATGGCCAAGGCCACCGCACCGACTAGCATGGGCCAACCGATCCACTCAACATCCAATTGACGGAGAGCGGTGCCGACGGCCCAGCCGGACAACAGCGCGAGCCACCACCTCGTCTTCCTCGTTTTGTTCCAGACGAGAAGGAAGACGACCATCCAAGCGATCCAGCCACCGAGCAGGTAGTTGGGGCTGGGATAGAGTTGGGTGAGGAAGTCGGTCAGAGGCGTTAGATATTCTTCTTTGATGTACGCCCAGGTCGACTGCTTCGCCTGTTCCAGCGCGAGGTCCTTGCCCATTTCGAGCAATCCTTTGTCCTGTGCCTCTTCGGCCCAGGCAGAGGAGGCGGCCAAAGCCACTGCGCAAAATGCGATCAATCGCTTCATGGTGCCTCCTTTCGAGGTTGAGTTAGGTTCTGAAGGATAACAGAGTTTGTCTGCCTTTATCGCCTCATCGACCGATTCGATGAGAGACTAAAAGCAAAGGTTTCCCTGTTATCCGCCCTGCGGTTTAAAAGAGCAAAAGGGTGAATAAAATTAAATCATATTTTTTAATTTTAGTCAATATCATTGCCAAGGGATTTTTAAGAGTTTGCCCCCCACCACGATTGCTCGGGTGGGGGGCTCTCCTTGTCTGTGTCAGACCTTTCTCGCTAGACGGTTGCGGGTGGGCTTGATGCGCACTTCCATCGCCTTGGTGGCCGTGGTTGTGGTGCTCTTGCCCATTCCGCACTTTCCGCAGGCTTTGTAGCCTGCGCGGTTGCTTGCCCCGCAATGCGGGCAAGCCTCGCCACCAGCAATGGCCTCAGGCGCTGGAAGCGCCTTGGCCTCGGGCTTGGCGTGCTCCTCGGTTTTTGCCGGGAGCGCCTTCGCTTCGTGCTTCGCTGGGGGGTGACCGTGCCCGTCATCCTTGGTGGCATGACCGTGCGTGTCCGTCTTGGAGGGGGGGTGATCGTGCGTTGCCGCCGATTCTGTTCCCTTGGCTCCAGGCTTGAGCACCTTGGCCTTGACCAGGACTTTTCTGGCGTCCGCCAGGAAATGGTCCTTGGCGTGTTCGTGGTGCGTGTGGGTGTACCACTTGTGCACCAGGGCGACCACACCTCCGATCGAAAGCAGGATCGAGGGCAGGTAGTAGGTGTCGGCGCTGGACACGGAGGGGGAGTTGAGAAACCCCGATACTCCGATGGCTCCGAGTACGCACATCGTCATGCTCGGATGATCGGACTTGGCGGTTTCCTTCGTAGTGCTCCACGTCCAGCTCAACAGTGCTTTGGCCCAACCGACGATGGTGGCAGCACCACCGAACTTGTACAGCAAGTAGACGCCCAGGACGACAAACAGAATTCCTGTTCCCAGGAAGATCGCCAGGGCGGACTGAGCCAAGGGGATCAGCATAGCGATGAAGAATCCCGCGATG
>JACRIF010000012.1 GCA_016220125.1 Candidatus Peregrinibacteria bacterium | reverse complement strand
TATCGCTAACAAATATGTTACCCAAAGTCATTCTCGTCGACATCATCCCGCCCCAAGTGACGCCCGAGGACAGTCTGGCGCGTCTGAACGAATTGGAACGCCTGGTCGACACCTATGGCGGTTTTGTCGTGATCCGGAAAATCCAGCGGAAGCAGATGCCCAACTACCGTACCTATATAGGAACGGGCAAGGTCGAGGAGATCCTCAAAACCGCTCTGGAGCTGAAGGCGAGCTATTTGATCGTGAACAACCAGATGAAACCCGAGCAACTCTATAATCTGGAAAAGGAGTTCACGGACAAGCACCAGATCAAGGTGTGGGACAAGATCGATCTGATCCTGGCGATTTTCGCCAAGCACGCCGTCACGAAAGAGGCCAAACTGCAGATCGAGCTGGCCAAGCTCCGCCATTTCGGCCCGCGCATCTCGAAAATGGGCGTGGAGCTGATGCGCCAAGGCGCCGGCATCGGAACCCGGGGCAAGGGGGAGACGAACATCGAAATCATGAAGCGCCACATCCGCCTGCGCGAGCGCGGGGTACGGAATGAACTGGAGAAAGTGGAGCAAAGCCAGGAAAGCCAGCGCAAGAAACGCCACGACCACGGGTTCCGCACCGTGGCGATTGTGGGGTACACGAACGCGGGCAAATCCCAACTGCTCAAATCGCTCACCAAAAAAGAGGTGAAAGTGAAGGACGAGCTGTTCGCCACCTTGGATAGCCGCATCGGGAAGCTGTACCTGCCCGCGGCCCGGACGGAATGCCTGGTGAGCGACACCATCGGCTTCATCCGCGACCTTCCGCCCCAGCTGATCGACGCGTTCCATTCCACGTTGAGCGAAACCGTGCACGCCGATTTGATCCTGCACGTCATCGACATCGACGACTTGGACATGGAGTGGAAGATCAAAGTGGTGCACGAGGTGTTGAACACGTTGAAATGCGGGGGGAAAAAAATCGTCTACGTGTTCAACAAGATCGACCTGCTCCAGTTGGACCGCCACGAGGATTTAGAGCGGCGGTTTGCCCTGTACGATCCGGTGTTCGTGTCGGCCAAGGACAAAACCAATCTCGACGAGCTCAAAGGCAAAATCGCGAAAATTCTTTTTCCGCTCGAGGTGAAAAAAGCCCTTGAAAATTCGATGGCGCTTCAGTAATCTAGCTTTTGCATCTGAAGGTCCAGGGGACTTCCCAGCGGACATCGGACGCGCGACAACACAGGTTTCCACATCTTGTTCCCCTGTAGCTCAGTGGTAGAGCAACCGGCTGTTAACCGGTAGGTCGTCAGTTCGAGCCTGACCGGGGGAGCCAAAAATTTCGCCAGAAATTTTTCCTCAATCCTTACTCTTATACTTCTTAGACCGTAAGCTTATTAGCCATGGGATTTCGGAAATATTTCAGGCTCATTTTTGGAAGGATTAACCGTAAGGATAAGGATTAAGGTGGGAATATGGTAAAATAATTGTCTTTTGTATCTTCATTGTTAATCTTTTGCATTATGTTCAATTTTGAGCAATTTCCCGTTTACATAAAATCCGAACAGGTTTACCAAAAACTGGGTGAAGTGTTTGCCAATAAGGACATCAGCCCCAGCCTCAAGGATCAACTTCGACGGGCAGCAAGCAGCATCGTCCTGAATATTGCTGAGGGGGCAGGAAAATTTCATAGAAACGACAAAAAAACTTTTACCTCATTGCCCGTGGATCAACGAACGAGTGCGTGGCAATTTTGAGATTGATCAAAATCGAGAATCACGTGAGTGATAGTCTTTTTGAAAACCTGCATGCTGACCTGACTGAAATCAGCAAAATGCTTTCGGGGTTGATCAATAAAATGCTAGCTTAAATAATAGGCCAAATTATTGACATAATTTAATAATTATGCTATTTTAGCATACTTTCACACTGATATTTCTAAATCGATATGGACTTCCTCAAGAGAGAAATTGGTTTTAAAAATAGGCACGGTGAAACGCTAAGGGGGATATTGAATTCCCCTGCGACTGCCATGCGGGGAATTCCATCGGGCTATGGATCCATAATGCTCCATGGCTTTAAAAGAAATTCGACGAATGAGAAAAAATTCATGAGTCTGGCGGAGTCTCTAAGTCAAAAGGGTGTGCCCTCGGTTCAACTAGACTATCTTGGCTGCGGAAAATCGGTTTCGGAGGGTGATTTTACCCTGATGACCGTCGAAAAATTGCGACAAGACGTTGAGGATGTTCTTTGTCAGTTGCCAAAGGCAACAGGGATCACAAAGCCAACCCTTGTGACCCATAGCCTATCAGGCTGCGTTGCCGTCCAAAGTTTGGAAGTGAGCAATGATCTTAATACAAGGGTCTTATTGCTGGCTCCTGCGCTAAACCAACAATTGCTTCTGAGGTATTGGATGATAAAGGGAAAAAGGGACAAATTGAAAAATCTTCTGGAGCCTGAAAGATTATTGCAAGAGGCAAGCCAAATCAGCTCAGGGGAAGTTATAAGGCATTACGGCAAATTTTCACATTACGCCCGTGAAAATGTAGGGAGGGATTACAATCCATTGCTCAAGGGGCATATCAATCAAGTTCTGCATATTCACGGAGGCAACGATTTCTCAGTGCCCCTATCGTCTGTAAGCGTAGATTTTAATCATCAAATAATCGTTCCCGATGGGGACCATGATCTGGAAGCTTCTTCCGTCTTGCCTTTATGGATTGATGCTGCAACTGATTTTTTGACTGAGTAGGATAATTCTAACTTCTCTTAGTTGGGGGAGCCATTTACAGCTTATGGTCGCATAAGCTTTTTTCATGCTAAATTAATCCCATGGACCCAACCTTCACCCTCACCGAAAAAGTCTGGCTCTGGTCGGGCAAGGCCTCATGGCACTTTGTCACGATCCCGGCCGAACTATCGGCCCGCATCAAGGGCTTTGACGATCCGCGACGAAAGGGTTTTCGCCACATGCCCGTGATTGTGACGATCGGGTCGACCACCTGGAGAACCAGCATTTTCCCGGAGAAAAAAGGCACCTATCTGCTTCCCCTGAAGGCGGAGGTACGAAAAAAGGAAGGCATTGCGGAAAACGACCAGATCCGGATCACGATCACGTTGCAATAGGGGGGTTACTGGGGCGAGGCCGTTTTCCGAATGTGCTCAAAATCCATCCAACCCTGAAGCGTGGATTCCTTTTGAACATAGCCGAGCAGATTGGCGACAGCGCCTTTTTTAATGCCCAGATGCAGATGCTTGCGCTCCCCGCCCGTGTCTGTGCTAAAGCCCCGCCCAAGCGTTGCGAAACGCTCCCCTGCCTTCAGGGATTCGCCAATCGTCAGGGTGATGGAGGACAACTGAAGATGCCCATAGACAACCGTCACGGGCTGGTCGCCGAACTGGCAGGATTGAACCACGACACCGCCATATCCCTGGGCTTTTCGCTTTTGCAAAATTGTCCCCTCGCAAACCGCAGAGACGAAAACATCCGTGTCCTTCTCGTCCGCAAACGTTTCGTAGTCCACACCGGTGTGGTAGCCTGAAAATTTTTCAGGCTGAACGGGCGAATCCGCGGGGGAAACCTTGAGGCCGAAGGGTTTTTTCGTCACGCGTTTTTCAGCCCCGGCCAAAGGCCAGTCCGCTGAAATAAGGGGTTCGGAAGCCGCCGGGGTTTGAGTTTCCTGCGCGGGCTTGGACTTCAAGTCCTCAACAGGGGGAATAGGGGCGCATCCCCATAAAACGGCGCTGAACAGGCATAAAAGAGGGATTTTTTTCATAGGTGGAAAAATAGAATACGCTCACCCAAACGTGAACGCGTAAACGCCGGTGTTGGAATCCAGGAATTCAAGCTCAAGCGTATGCCGCCCGGGTTCGGCCAGGTTCACCAATTCGTAAAGCCGATCCTGGTCCACGGTCGCCACCCCCGCTGCGACATCCTTGCCCGCGCTGTCGGCGATGGGCTTGCCATCCAAGGTGGCGCGCACTTGCCCGGAATCGGCGCCCAGGGGCCGAAGCACCAAAAAAACCCGCTTCGATTCGAAGTCGAGTCGAAGCTTGGCCCCCTTGCGAGGGGAGGACATCTCGTCCTCCACCAGCCATTTTCCGCTGAAGGCGATTGCGTTCCTGCCGAGCGTTTCCGGAAAAGTGTAAACCCCCTCTTCATCGGGGATCATGGGTTCTGGCGAGGCGAAGCGATCGATCCGCGAGGCACCCACGTACGTTTCGGGGGTCGCGCTGTAAATCGGAGTGGATTCGTTTTGGATGGGTTCGCTCACGGGGTGGCCGGCTTCCTGGAGCATTTTTTGGATCAGGGCTTCGGATTCGTCGTACTCCCCTTCCCCGAAATGGGTGGAAACGAGTTTCCCCGTGGCGTCGATGAAATATTTCGCGGGCCAGTAATGGTTGTTGTAGGCGGTCCACGTGGCAAAGTTGTTGTCCTGCATCACGGGGTAGCCAATGCCGAAATCCTTCAAGGCCCTTTGGACATTGTCGGGATTCTTCTCGAACTCGAACTCGGGCGAATGCACCCCGATGATCACCAAGCCTTGGTTCGCGTACTTTTCATGCCAGGCCTTGAGATAAGGCAGAGTGCGGATGCAATTGATGCAACTGTAGGTCCAGAAATCGATGAGCACCACCTTTCCGCGAAGCTGGGCCAAAGTGAGCGGGGGGCTGTTGAACCACACACCTCCGGGAATAAGCTCCGGGGCCTTGGGGGCGCCGACATCATCCGCTGGCGGTACGATAGGCATTTTTTTCCCGAGCGCTTGCTGCACCGGGGCGTTCTCCTCAAAGGAGGTGAGGCCCTTTCCGTAATTCGGGAATTGCTTCAGCACGTAGGTCTGGAACTGTCGGTCGACATTGAACGCGATGGCCAAGGCAGTCAGGATCATGAGCCAACCAAAACATTTTTGGAGTGTGCCGAGATGCCGGGTCAGCCAGGGCACTTGTTGGATCAACTGACGACCTCCATAAAGAATCGCGAGCATGGGGAGGGCCGTGCCGATGGAATACGACAAGGTGATCAAAAAGGCCTCCGCGGTCACCGATCCGGTCAGCGCCAAGGAAATGACGGAGGCCAGGATGGGGCCCACGCAAGGAGTCCAGATCAGCCCCAGGGAAACGCCCACCAGCATTCCACCGAAAAAACCGGAACCAACGGCGGACGGCGACGGCTTTTTTCGAAGGCGGGTGCCTGCGGTGGCAAGAACGGAGGCCATATGTTCGAACACGGCGTTCAATCGGGGC
>JACRIF010000125.1 GCA_016220125.1 Candidatus Peregrinibacteria bacterium | reverse complement strand
ATAGCAAATTTTAGTGAAAAAATCAATGCGCTTTGGGTGGCCAAAAAGAAGGGGGTTTGACATGCGCCCGCTTGCGGCACAGGCTGAAAATTGATTTTACCTCTGAAAAAGAGTGATATACGGGGTTGGGGAAAGCTATGCCGTCCCAAGACCACCTCCCGGCTCCGCCGGACTCCTCCTCATGCGAGGAGGAGAAACTTTGGAGCGGGAAATTTAATGCCGTAAGCTCAACGCAATTTAAAAACGAAGGAATCGCGCGCGACAGGGGTCACACGCCCTTGGATGCACAGCGATCGATGAAGGGCAAAACGGGGTCCGGGGTGGAGCGACGATGCGAGCCAACGATGAAGGGTCGATGTTGAATTTGAGTTCGCGGAACCCCGGCGTGTTTTTCCGGGGGCTTTTTGCACGCCCAAAAAGCCCCCGCCCGCCCGGCGAGGGCAAAACAAACACAAACAAAAACCCCGCCTATCCAACCCTTCGCGCACTAAAAAACCCGATTCCCCTCTCGGGAAACCGGGTTCCTTGGATTTTGATTGAAAAATGGATTACGCGGAGGTTTTTTCCTCGAGGGAATAGACGGCGCGACCGACGCGGACGAAGTGCGGGTTCTTCTGGAGGTTGAGGGAAATGGTCCCGATCTTGACCTTGCGTTGCTTGAGCACGGCTTCCACGATCTTCTTCTTGGGCATGGGTCCGTTCTTGGCCAAAAGCTTCTCGATCACATCGGCGACGGTGCCGGGCTCATAGCCCCAGGTGGCGAGCGCGTAGAGTCCGCGGCCGACCAGCACGAATTGGTCGTAGCGGATCAGCTCGTTGTGGACGGCTTGGACCGTGACCATCTTCTTGTCGAATCCGGTTTCGGCGATGCGGTTGGCGATCTCGACGAAATGCAGGGGTTTCTTGGATTTCTCGAGGACGATGATGGCCTTGTCGCGGATGCTGCGGGGGTTCACGTGCCTCCATTCCATCAAGCCCCACTTGCCCTCGACTTTGCGAGCGCGCTTGTCGGTCTTGAGGCAGGAGATGGTGAATTGGCTGGTGACGACTTTTCCCTTCAAATGGTTCATGGCCTTCACGGAAGAGACGATTTGCTCTTCCTCCAAAACGGAACTCCCCTTCTTGAGGATGGAGATGCCGGCCTCGGCGGTCTTGCGGACCTCGGACATCGCAATGTCCTTGAACATCCAATAGGCCTCGGAGGTGGCGGTTCGGGGGGATTTTTGGAGTTCGGTGTCGCAATTCAAGGAAAGGACGATGATGCTGCCGTCCATCTGCGAACCATTGTAGATGCTCTGGAGCATGCGGCTGATGATGTCGGCCTCGAGCATGACGCCACCCTCTTCCTCAATGTATTGCTTGGCCAAGCGGTTCACCAAACGGAGCTTGGTGTTGCTGACGGTTCGGCGAAGCTTGTTCAAGGCGATGTTCTCGATCTGGCGAATACGCTCGCGAGTGACGGAATAGTATTTGCCGATGCGGTCCAACGTTTGGCGGGGCTTGTTGTTCAAGCTGAAACGCTTGATGATCACGTCCTTCTCCTTGTCGGTGAGCACCAAAAACATGTCGTCGATAACCTCTTTGAGGTTGAGGCCCTTTTCCTGAAGGACAGCCAAAGTCGGATTGGCCTTCGCGTCGACGGGCATTTGAGGGGTGAGTTCCATAAATCCAAGGGGGTTAGAACGAAATAAGGGGTTGGGGGGGAAACTTGGACGTTTATATACTACTAACTTGTTTTCCTAAATGTCAAGTTTATCCGCAAGGAAAGAAATGAAGCTTTCCTAACCCGTTATTCGCTCTGTTAAAAGGGTTAATTAGAAGAACAATGGGTGCTATTATAAGTAATTTTAATTATTATGTCAACTACTAATTTTGGACTCTCAAATTAGACTCCCAACAAGGAGGCCTTCAAATGTCGTCGTTCCTCTTTGCGTGCGCTGGCTTTTGTCTTGTTCCTCCGCTTGGCGTCTTTGGATTTGGGCCGGAGGATTTTGGCCTGGGTCATTCCGTGCTTGTGGCTGCTTTTTGCATTGGTCATAACGAAAGAAAAAGGGATGAAAAACTGAAAGCTAGTTTATAGATTGAATGAGGGTACTGTCAAGTATCTTTTACTCGGAAGCGCGACGTTTGAAAAATGGCTTTCCGATGCCAAAATGCGGGGAAAATAAGGGCTAAAAATGCAGGGTGATCGCCACCGGGCAATGGTCGGAACCAGTCACTTCGGGGAGGAGGGTGGCGCTCGTGAGATGCTTTTTGAGCGCGCTCTGCACGAAGAAATAGTCGATCCTCCAGCCCACGTTCCTCGCGCGGGCCCCGGTTTTCAGGTCCCACCAGGTGTAGAGGCCGGCCTCGGGATGGAATTCCCGGAGTGAGTCGAGGTAGCCGTGCTCGACCACGCGGTCGATCCATGCGCGCTCGATGGGCAGAAAACCCGAAATCGTTGAGTTGGCCTCGGGCCGAGCCAGATCGATGGGCTTGTGGGCCGTGTTCACATCCCCGCAGAAAATAATTTTTTTCCCCTTGGCCTTGAGCGCGTCGATTTTCTTGAGGAACGCCTCGTAGAACTCCAATTTGTAGTTGAGGCGGTCGGAGTTCATCTTCCCGTTGGGGAAATAGACGTTGAACAGGACGAAATCAGGGTATTCGGCCATGAGAACCCTCCCCTCCTCGTCGAATTGATCGATGCCGAACCCGGTTTCCACATGAAGGGGCTCCTCCTTGGTGAAAAGCGCGACTCCGCTTTACCCCTTATTGCTCGTGGCCGAATGCCAATAGGATTTATAGGGGGAATGCTCCAGCACCTCCCGAGGCAACTGTTCGGGGTGGGCCTTGGTTTCCTGGAGGCAGAGGATGTCGGGCTTTTCCTTATCGATCCATTCCAAAAGGCCCTTCTTGAGGACCGCGCGGATCCCGTTCACGTTCCAGCTGATGATCTTGTAGGTTTTTGTCATGGGATTATCTTAACCGTTTTCCATTTTTTGGAAAATATGAAATGGAGGACTGCTTGAAAAGTGAATAATAAGTGATAAGTGAACATGATAGGTCTAACAAGCTAACGAAGCTAACAAGCTAATGAAGCTAATGAACAGAAAGTTAGTTTTCAAGCTTTCAAGTTTTGATTTTTCATCTACAATGGGAAACGCCTAACCCAACCTAAAACTTTATGAAAAAGATCAAACTCAAGGGAACGGAGTACGCCGTGGACGAAAAAAGCGAAACGCCCATGATGCAGCAACTGGTGGCCCAGGGCGTCGAGATCATCGCGGCCTGCGGAGGGGCCGGCATCTGCCAAACCTGCGCCTTCACGGCGAAGGAGGGCAAATTCACGGAAAAAACAGACACCGAAAAAATGATGGACCTGCCCGACGGCCAGCGCCTCTCGTGCCAATGCAAACCCCTGACGGACGGGGAAATCGAACTAATCTACTAAACAGCTATAAGCAATAAGCAGTAAGCGATAAATACGCCATCCGAAGCTTATAGCTTACCGCTTATCGCTAACAAATATGT
>JACRIF010000124.1 GCA_016220125.1 Candidatus Peregrinibacteria bacterium | reverse complement strand
CTTGAACTCGTACTTGTCGGTGTAGATGCCAGCGCACTTCACCTCCTTCTCCGTCTCGCCAGCGGGGAACACGCACATGTCCTTGGATTGGAGCGGCTTGCCGTCCGCGCCGACCACATTCACCTTCAGCGAGCCTTGGGCGAACGAGATCGTTCGGTTGGCCACCTCCGAGGCCCTGACCTCGATTCCCTTTTCCCACGCCTCTTCGTTTGTGGCCACGTTCAACAGGTGCAAATCGTAAACCCCGGGCGGGAGCTTGAACTCAAACTTGTCGGTGTAGATGCCCGCGCACTTCGCCTCCTTCTCCGTCTCGCCAGCGGGGAACACGCACATGTCCTTGGCGGAAAGGGGTTTGCCGTCGGCCCCGACGACGTTGACCTTCAAGAGTGTCTTGACGAAAATCGCATCCTTTTCGGTTTCCTTGTCCTCAGACACGGAAACATGATTGAGGTTCACGGTGCCCAGCCCCTCATCGGATACCGCCTCGATGTCGTAGGAACCCGCGGGCAGCATCAATTGGATGACGCTTCCCCTTTTTTGGGCGATCTCCTTTCCGTCTTGGGTGATTTTGACCGTCATTCCGACTTTATCGTTTTTGGCGGTTTTGCCATTGAGGATCAAATTGAAGCTCAGGCTCTTCTTCATGATTTCCTGCATGGCGCTCATGAACTCGGTGGCGTTGCTGGCGCCCACCACCAATCCGCCGGACGGTTCGGCGATGCATTTGAGGGTTTCCAGTTCGGTCTTGGTGAGCCCGAAGCCCACCACATGGATCTTGCTGACCACTCCCCCCTCCTTCAGCGCCTTCGCGGCGGCGCAGGGGTCGCCGTTGCAACTTTCAAGCCCGTCCGTCACCAGCACCACCACCTTGTCTCCCGCCTGATCCTTCTTGAAATCCTTCACGGATTCGGTCAGCGAATAGTAGATCGGGGTCATCCCCAGTGGTTTGATCGTCGCGACCTTGGCCTTCATCCCCTCGGCGTCGATCTTGCCCATGGGCATTTCCACCACGGAGTTGGTGCATTCCTTGTTCTGGTGGGCGTAGATGCGCAAGGCAACCTCAAGCCTTTCCTTTGCCTTCAGGTCGTCGATGATCCGGTTCATCGACTCCTTCGCCACGTCGATCTTGGCCCTGCCCTCCACCTGGCCCCACATGCTTCCCGAGGCGTCCAAAATCAATTCCATCTGGGTCGTGTCCTCCACAACCGGGGAAAACGGCTCGCTTTCATTGGATGGGCTGACCTCGGCATCCGAAAGCACCTCGGAAGTTTCCGCCGTTGGCTCGGTGGTTTCGGGAGCGCTTGCGACAGGGGCCACTTCTTTTTCAACGGAGGCGGGGGCGGGAGTTTTTGGTTTTGAGCAACCAACCAAAACAAATGTCAGGGACAGCGCCAAGACAAGGGATGAGAATTTTCGGTTCATAAACGATGGTTATCAGTGTATTTTTCGCATATAAATTAGGAGCATTTGTGTTGAAATTCAAGGCAATCCATGCGGCATCAAATCAAAAGGAGGGCAATGCCCTCCTTTTTTTTCAAAAAAACAGTTGCCTCTAAATATCTCACAAATCAACGGTCTTGGTCACATGGTCCCCGTCCTTGAGCTGGATTCCTTTCACCCATTTGGACTCCTGGGTTTCGGGATCGGTGGCCATGAGGTCGTACGTGCCGGGGATTTGCCAAAATTCGGTCTCGCTCTTCCAGTTGTCGCCATTGACCACCTCGTCCGTTCCCGATTTATAAAGCGTGATATCCGACGCCTCCTTGGAGACCTTCACTGTCAGCTTGGTGAGCTCGAATGAAACGGAGCGGGCAACGGAGGCGCCCGACGAAATCTCGACGCCCTCAATCCATTTTTCAGCCCTCGATTTCCCATGGATGACATGGACATCATACAAACCGGGTTTGAGGGGAAAATCGGCCGTGTCCACCCAATTATTCGCCGTGACCGAATTCGTGTGGTCGCCTTTGGGGTAAATCGTGATATCGCTGGCCTCCTCGGGATTCTTCTTGGTGTCCAAAACCGAGACCTTCAGGGTTCCCTCCCCGAATCCAACAGTGCGGCTCACGGTCTCCAACGCCTTCACTTCCACGCCCTTCGCCCAACTCACTTCGGAGGTACCACCGTTCTGAACATAAATATCGTAAAGACCGGGTTGCAACTTGAATTCATGGGTGGTGACCCAGTTGTTGCACTCAACGGGATTGTCGGGCTTTCCGGCGGCGTAGGCGCAAAGCTCGCGGGCCTCGAGCGGCTTGCCGTCATTTCCAACCACGGAAACCTTAAGCGAACCTTGGGCAAAGGAAATGGTTTTTGAGACGGGCTCCCCCTCTTTGACCTCGAAATTCTTCACCCAAGCCTCGGCTTGGGTGGCTCCGTTCACAGCCTTCAGGTCGTAGGTGTCGGGCTTGACCGTGAAGGTCGTCTCGCTCTTCCAATTATCTCCTGCGATTTGCTCGGGCTTTCCGGCGGTGAAAACCATGATATCGCTGGCTTCCAACGGTTTGCCGTCGACTCCAATAATTTTCACGGTCAGGTTCCCTTGGACAAACAAAAGCTCCTTTTTGGAAACCTGATCCGCCTTCACCTCAAGCCCTTTAATTGGCGTGGCGGAGATGCCATCACTCGATTCGGCCTCGATATCGTACAATCCAGGTGGGAGCATCATGGCGATGGTGCTGCCATGCTCCTCTTTGACCACCTTGCCCCCCTGGGAAACCTTCACGTTCATGTAGACGGGTTTTCCGTTTTGCGATTTTCCGGTGAGTTCCACATTGGATTCCAGCGCCTTGTTCAAAATGGTCTGCATGGCCTTGAGGAATTCGGTGGAATTGTTCGCCCCGACCACTTGCCCCTTGAAGGGGTCCACAATGCATTTCAAGGTTTCAAGTTCGGTCTTGGTGAGGCCGAAGCCGACCACATGCAACTGGCTGATCACCCCGCCCTCCTTCAGGGCCTTGGCGACCGCGCAGGGATCACCGTTGCAGCTTTCCAAACCATCCGTCACCAACACCACGACTCGTTCGCCTGTCAGATCCTTTTTGAAATCTTTCACCGATTCGGTGAGCGAATAGGCAATCGGGGTGCTGCCCAACGGCTTCAGGTCCTTGATCTTCGCCTTCATTCCCTCGGCGTCAATTTTACCCATGGGCATTTCCACCACGGAGTTGGTGCATTCCTTGTTCTGGTGGGCGTAGATGCGAAGCGCCACCTGGAGTTTGTCCTTTGTCTTGAGGTCGTCGATGATCTTGTTCATCGAATCCTTCGCCACATCGATCTTCGCTTTTCCCTCCACCTGGCCCCACATGCTGCCCGAGTCATCCAAAATCAATTCCATCTGGGTCACGCTTTCAGGCGGAAGGGGCTTTTTGGGAACAGAAGGGCTCTTGGATTCAGAGGGAGGAGTTTGGCCATCCTTTGAAGGCTGGGATGGCTTGCTCCCTTGAACCTGAGCCGTTTTGGGGGAATCAGACGCTTTTTCAACAGACTTGGCCGGGGATTTGCCCAAAAAACCGCACCCGCCCAACAAAAGCACCAAGACCAAGGAAAGGGGAAGGTAAAAGGATTTCCGATTCATAAATTTGGGTTTAGGGAATAGATATTTTTCCCATTATAGTCATTTTTCATTTTACCGAAAGAGCGCGCTGCGCAAAAAACCCGAAATAAATATTAAGGAATTCGGGAGCCCTGAAAAACCCTAGTAAAACATGGAATAGTGCTCAACGATGCCGTCGGCCACGGCTTTCACATCCTCGCCAAGGATCAAACTGTTGTGCGAACCGCCCTGGATATCGATTTTTTTGGCGAACGGGCAGTGGCCAACGGTGCTAAAAAAATGGGAAATGGAAGCCCGCTGGCCTTTAATAACCCCTGACAGTTCGCTCGCCCGAAGGGAATCCAACATCCCATGCGTGCCCGTGGTCTCGCCGCGATCCTCAGTGCCGGAGAACTCCAGGATCGGCTGGGTAATTTTTTGAGGATCCACAAAACCGTGCTCGCCCGCGTAATCGTCAATCACCGCATTCGAGCCGACCGAGGAATTGAGATGCTCGATGATCCAGGCGATGTCCTCGGGGAATTCGCCGTTGAACAGTTCTTCCAAAATCCACTTCAGGTTCTTGGCCGGCTCAAAGGCCACGCCATCACGTTCGGCCACGGGATAAAGCCGATGGCAAAGATTGGAGGGTTTCACGGAGTTGACGAGGATCAAGCCTTTCACGGCTCCGCGCATTTGGGCGGCGAGCAATTGGGCATGCAACCCGCCCAGGCTGTGTCCGAGCAGAACCACATCGTTTTTCCGTTCGTTGATGTAATGCGTGTAGGGCTCGACGTAATCGGCCATCTTCCACTCGTCGATCGGTTTACGGAGGGTGTTCGACTGTGCCTCGCCGTATGGGGAAGGGGCCGAAATTTCAATGCGCTGGCCGGACAAGGCCTCGATCAATTTGATGTAGGACCAGTTCCCATGGCAAAAACCGGGAAGCGCGACAAGGGTGGGCTTTCCGCCCCTTCCGTGGGAATCCCTCTCAATTCCGATTTCATGATGCCCGGTCTTGGAGGGCCTGCTGAAAGACCGGAACCCATCGGGAAGGGTTAGGGCTTCGAGCCTTTTCTTCAGCACGGGATCCTGGATGTCGATCCCGGGATTGACCTCTTTGAAAAGCGAAAGCTGTTCCATGGGATCCTAATTTAGCGAGGCCAGAGGACAATTATACGACGGGAGTCGGCTTTTTTCAAGCCCTCGCGCCCCCGGCCATTTGCGCGCGGGGAGGGCGCAGGCTATCATGGGGGTATGTCAAAGAAGGAATCCATTCCCATCATCTATGAGGACGAGAACCTGTTGGCGGTGAACAAACCCGCCCGCGTGGTCTCCGTGCCCGACCCGAACACGCCCCTGGAACGGTCGGTGCTCGGCATGGTCAAGGAGCAATGCGCGGAAAGGGGCTTCAACCCCTTCCTGCTCCACCGTCTGGATGTCCAAACCTCAGGGGTGCTGTTGTTCGGAAAAACCCCGAAGTTGCGATCCGAGCTGGAGGAGATATTGGTGGCGCCGACAACACGGAAAAAATACGTCGCGCTTTTGAAGGGGATTCCCCGTGGCAACAAAATCGAGAACCCCTTGAAATCCCGGGAGTCCGGGGAATTGGTTCCGGCCAAAACCGACTTCAGGGTCCTCCGGCATTTCGACCTGTTTGGAATCCCCTGCTCGATTGTCGAAGCCGAAATCCATGGAGGCCGCCGCCATCAGATTCGCCAGCACTTCGCCCAAATCGGTTGCCCCGTGGCCATGGATGCCCAGTACGGCGATATCAAGTTCAACAAAAAATTCAGGATCGGATTCCATTTCAGCCGGTTGTTCCTGCATTCCAAATCGCTCCAGTTCGTCCATCCGGTCACCCAAAAAACCACCCTCATCGAAGCGCCATTCCCGCCCGATATGATGAGCGTGTCCAAAAAGGTGTTCGGACGGGGGAATATGATCTTCTGAGCCCCAACGCCTAGAGCTCCACAAATTCCTTCGCCTGAAGCTGGGTATCGGTGGGGAGATCGTTGAACTTGCACGTCTTGCAGGTGGCCTCCAAGTTGAGCCACTGGTCTTTGTAGTGTGGAATACGGACTTGGGCGTAGGCATGGCCCGGGACAAAAACCAATCGGGCTTCGTTGCCGATCGCCATTTGGAACGCCGAGACCAGCACCGCCATGTCCTCGCAATCCGCGCCTCCGGTTTTCAGCACGACCAAGGGGTTTTCCAATTGGTCGTGGAACTGCGGATCGGGCACATACGTGATCCGGTCGCGCACAAAATAAAACAGGGCCCTGCTCTGGCACACGGCATCCCCCGATTTGCAGGCGTTGGAGGCGACAAAATTGGCGACCTGCTTGATCGGATCTCGAATCTCATCCAGAACCTGCCTCACCTCATCGGCTTGATGGGAGCCAAAAGGAAGGTTGGGGTTGTTCGGCAAGAAAGATTGGACTTCGGCCAGCGCCACCGGGGCATCGGGCTCGGGATGAATCAAGATGGAATAGCCTTCGAGCGACAATAGAAGAAGGCATACTGCCAGGAACGCGGCCAAAAAACGGATAAACGTGGAACGCCCCTGGGGGGCGTGGCTTTCGTCGAAATCCTCCAATTCATCGTCAAATTCAGGATGCATGCCCCCATTATAGCCTAATGTTGGCGGCCAGCGGACAAATTGTCGGGCGATGGCAGGCGAGCTCTCTCCTTCAACAATCGGGAGGACATCTCGACCAGGGACTTGTATTCGGGGCCGGTGAAAAAGGCTTTCTCGATTCTCCCGGGAATATCATCGTTGATATAGCGGGTGTCGCAATACAGAACGGTGTCGGCCAAATGGGCGGGGGCTTTCTTGTTGGGGTTGGTTGTCACATCGATTTTGAAATCAGCCAAGGGTTTATTGTCCACAAGATCGTAGACTTCAACCCAACAATCGAAACTGCCCGCGAAATCAAGCATTGTGTCCTTGGCGGAGTAAAATCGGAGTTCGTAGCGCCCCTCTTCCAAATCGCTCAAATTTCCCATGGCCTCATCCAAATCCGACAACAAATTTTTGCCAAAATGACTTTTGGGGTTGGAAGGATTCTTCTCGGCCTGGTCCATTCGGGCTCTCTGCATCTCGGAATGAAGAAGGCGAAGGGTTTTTTGGCGCACGTTCCCAATGCCATAGCGAAGAACCTGCTCCCGATAAGCGGATTCGGGAATGGGATGTTTGACCTCTCCCACCAGCAATTTCTCGATGTTTTTTCCCTCATGCAGGCTCAGCCCCACAAAAAATGATAAGAAAATAAATCTTATCATTATAGCACTTTTTATGAATTCTAACCAGTAGGATCAGCCCTTCAGCACATCGATAACCGCTTTGCGAATCCGCTCGGAGCGTTCATAAAATTGATCCGCTGTTGTGATCTGATCAAAGGTTTTCAGAACTTCATCGGGCTTAATTTCAAAGGCAATGGCCCCTCCGAAAACAGCGCAGGAAACCAGGCCGCGGACCGAAAGGCACAACCTCAAATTATTTTTCTCGCCTTCAACCTGGATCAGGCGAAGGACATGGTCGCCATCACCCTCAATGGATTTTTCCTTGAGAACGATCGAATTGTTTTCCACAGGTTCGGACATAAAAAGGGGGAAATGGATATAATTTTAAACTTTTAATAAATTTTGTCAATAGAAACAAGGATCCCCAAGCTCAATCTTGCCATTCAAAACAGTTTAAGTAAGATGGGGTGGCGCACAATCACCCCATGAAATATTTCATCCAAACCTATGGTTGCCAGATGAACTACTCCGACTCGGAGCGGGTCACGACCGTGCTCCGGAAAATGGGGTACGAGGCGGGCGAGGGGTTCAAGGACGCGGATTTGATTATTTTGAACACCTGCTCCATCAAACAGAAGGCCGAGGACCGGATCTACGGCCTGGGCAAGCAGTTCAAGGTGCTGAAGGAGCAAAACCCACACTTGGCCATCGGCATCACGGGTTGCGTGATCCGCAAGCAAACCGGCCT
>JACRIF010000123.1 GCA_016220125.1 Candidatus Peregrinibacteria bacterium | reverse complement strand
TCTGTGCGGCGATCCCTTCCGAATTTCCGGTAGGTGACGCCCATGATCTTTTCAAAGGAGGCTTAGCGAATCAATGAGGAAGTGATGTGAGGCGTTTAGGCGCAGTCTTTTCTCAGTGGGGGGTGTTATGAACAGTTCGACTTCGCAAACACCGAGCGACCGCCGCAAGCGTGTCTTGGTGGTGGATGACGATCCGGATTCCAGGAACGCTTATGTGGACATTCTGAGCGTGTACGGTTACGTCGTCGATGTCGCTTGCGATGCGCTCCAAGCCTTGGAGATCATCGGAAAAGACGAAGTGAAACACGATCTGATTGTCACAGACAACAACATGCCCCGGATGACGGGGCGCCAGATGGTCACTCGGCTCAAGGATGACGGGGAAACGGTGCCCGTCCTCATGATCTCGGGCGACCACGAGGTCGAGCTCAAGCAGTGGGCCAGGGATGCGGGCGTGACCTTCATCCCAAAGCCGATCGACTTCGACCGCTTCCTCGATGGGGTCCAGACTCTCCTGGCCCATCATTGATTCAAAGCCTTCTCCGCGGGCTCCCGGGATGTATTCCCGGGAGCCTCTTCGACATGCCCAATCGATTGGGTGTGATAAAATAAGCGCAAACCAAAATTAAATGAGCGCCCCATTTCAACCGGTTCCCCATCATCTCAAAACCGCGGATTTGCTATTGATCAATCCGGATTTTTCGAAGAGCGAGCTGGGGGTCGCCTCGCCTCCCGAAAATCATGTGGGGTTGAATCGTATCGCGGGGTGGTTGGCCGAGCGCGGCCACACCTCACAGGTGCTCGACACCACGGGTTGCGAGGTGTCTCGCACCGGCCCCGAGGAGCTGGCGGATTGGTTGGTTGCAAATGCGTCTCGTTACCGGATGATCGGGTTCCATGTGAACTCATGGAACATCAATCATATTTTGCGCATTCTCGACCGGGCGCGTGGCATTCTCAAATCCAAAAAACTGATCTTTGGCGGCCCGTTGCCGAGTTCCGAACCCCAAAAAATGATGGAGCTCCTCATGGCCCAGAATCTGGGCGATGTGGCCCTGGTGCAGGGCATGGGCGAAAAGATCCTTGTGGAAATTCTGGAGAAAAATCGCTTCACGGGAATCGACGGGCTTTGGGCGTTTGAAAACGGACAATTCCAGACGGGGGGCAAAATCGCCCTCACGGGCGAGGAATACGCGCAATCTCCGTTTTTGAGCCTTGCGCACAACACGTTCTACCAAAATTATTACAAGCCCGTGCTCGAATCGGGCGACTTGGGCGAGTTCGGCATGGAGCTGATTTTCTCTTCTCAGGGGCTCGACCTGAATCGCGGTTGCCCTTTCAACTGCACGTATTGCAGCGTCCCCCAATACGAATCCAAAATGGTGGCCTTCTCGCCCAAGCGGGTGGCGGACGAATTGGAGTATTTGGCTCGCGAGGCGGGGTTTTTCATGTTCACATTCACCAACTCTAACATCCTGTTTCTGCACGCCGAATGGATTCGGGAATTCTGCCGCGAGCTGATCGGTCGGGGGATGCACAACTACATCAACTGGACCGCCTACCACCATCCCAGCATCGCAAGCGGGCTCGACGTGTCCGACTTCAACCTGATCCGAAAATCAGGCTCCGACACCATTGTGTTCGGTGTGCAAAGTTTCGAGGAGAAAATCCTCAAGTTGTTCATGCGGCCGTTGAACACGCCCGAGATCACTGAAATCATCCGCGAGAAATCCAAAAAGGCGAAACTGGAACTCACGGTCGACTACATCACCGGCGTGCCGGGCGAGGATTTGGACGTGGTCGAACAGGCGTTCCATTATTTCGCCGAGAACAATGTCGAATGCCGGAATTATCAGCTCAAGCTGTACCCGAACACGAAATTGCAAACCCTGGGATTGGATCTCACGCACCACGATTTGGTGCCGATCACGGGCAATTTGGCGCCCGAATTGGAGGCCTATGCGATCGTGCCAAAAGATCCGAACCCGCGCGCCGCGATGCTCGATGCCTTCATTCGCGAGGCCAATGCCACGCTTATCAAAAATCGTCCCGTGCGCATGGGGAAATACCTGATCCGCAACCCCGAGCAGGCGCGCGAACTTCTCGAAAATGAGATTCCGAACAATCCCGATATCCCCGATCGGGTGAAGGGTTCCATGAGCCTGGCCTTGAGGGAAATGCTCAAGCCGAAAAAACGCGCTCAAACCTTGAACGACCTCGACCCCGCCGCCATGATGCGCTTGGTGGTGCTGGCATCGCCCGATGCGCCTCCCATGCTCTTGGCCATGCAGGCCAAATTGAGGCGCGAGATGGGCGAGGGGAAATTCGCGCAACTGAAGGCGCGTTACGAAAGCGATCACGCCTAGGCTATTCCCCGAGTTGGGCCTTCAGCTGGTCCACGAGCATCGTTTTGTGGAAGCTCGGGGGAATCTGGTCGCTGTGGTCCAACAAGTAACGAGGATTTTTTTTGGAAAGGATGGCGCTCAATTCCTTGAAGTAGTCCCTGTAGGGTCGCCATTCCTTCAATTTGAATAGATGCTCAAGCGCGATTTCGGGGTTTTTCCTCATTTCGCTGAAAAGCTCCTCTTTGGCCCAATCCTCGTTTTCTAAAATCAAGGTGGGGTCTTTCAGGGCAAGGCCCGGGAATTTTTTGTTCAGTTCCAGGAAATAGGGTTTGTAAAACACCCAGTATTTCAGGTTGGAGACGGTGGCCAGGGCGACTTCGGGATGTTGTCTCATGGCGGGAAAGAGCGTCTCTTTGGCCCAATCGTATTGGAAAATGGCGTCCGATTCCTTCAGGGCCAGGATGGGATCCCCAAGGGAAGCCCCATGATACAGGTCGCTGGAATAATCGCAGTTTTGAACCGCTTCCTTTTCCTCGAAAACATACCAAGGGACTTGGGTGGCCGCCTCTCTGAGCAGTTTCCCCGCTCCCGGGATGGTTTTAAAGTCTTCCCAATGGGTGATGGCCATCATGGGATACACCTTGGCCAAAAGTCCTGCCGCGTCGACCCTGATTTTTTGTTTCGATTTCGAGTTCAAATCATTCATGTAAACTTCATCCAGCAGTTTCGGGAAAATGAAAACAACGGCGGGATCGTTTTTGGACGCCCATTGG
>JACRIF010000122.1 GCA_016220125.1 Candidatus Peregrinibacteria bacterium | reverse complement strand
GGTTAGAGCGTGGGACTCATAAGCCCAAGGTCGTCGGTTCAATTCCGACCGGTGACACCAAAATTTACTTTTAAATTTTGCCTTAATCCTTACCCTTAATCCTAGCGGGTGTTTTTTCCTTGCGCGTAAATTTTGAAGGATTAAGGATCAATCATAAGGATTAAGTCCAAATCTCCACTACCCCTCGACCAGTCCTGCCCTTCTCAAAAGATCGATGAGACCCTCCTTTTTCAATTGCTCATCCCACAGCGGATCGTCGGCGGGCACATCGAGCTCGTGCCGACCGTCCAAAAAAACGCGAACACTGCTGATCGGCCAACCCGCCTTGTAGGGCTTGCGGGGATTTTTGGTCAACAGGAATTCAACTTTGTCCTCCTGAATGAAACTTGTGCCATCGGGGAACGCGACACAGCGGGCAAAGGGAAAGGAGGCCGGTAGCGTCTCCTTTGGAACACCTTTCACTCGCTCCAGAAAAAAATCGAGCCAATCCTCATCGGAAACGGTGTCGGGCAACCGCCCGCCCCATCGCCTGGCCATGATGCCAGGCTCCCCGTCCAAATCATCAATGCAAAACTCGGCATCGTCCGCCAAGGTTGTTAATCCTGTTTTTTGGCAGTAGTAGCGGGCTTTCAGAATCGCATTCTCCTCGGGATTCATCCCATTTTCCTCTGGCGCACCGATCGCCTGATCCAATGCATCCAAAAAAACGAGCTCAACCCCGATTCCCTTGAGCAGGCCTTGGAACATCCCTTTTTTCCCCTGGTTGGTGGTGGCAATCAGCAACTTCATCGATATCGTTTCTCATTATTCCTTTCTCCACCAGAATAGCCGTCCCAGGCCGCTGAGTCGATTCTTTTCATAGAACCGGATCGCCTTATGAAGTGAAAAAAGGAAGAAGGCGGTCGCCCCCATCTTGAGCGATAGGCTTTTGATTTTCGCAATCAGCAAAGATCCCATGCCATGCCCCCTGGATTTGTTTTCAATGGCTAGTTTTCGAATGTAGAGAAAACCGAACAACCCCAAAATTCCGACTGTGGCGAACGAGAAAGCCCCCTTGATTTTTTTTCGATCCTTCAGCACGAACACCTCCCGGTTGCCGATCCACCCCTCCACGTCGCGTTTTTGAATGGAACTATCGATTGACGAAAAGAGCCGTGTGACTCGGCTCGCGTCATGTCGCTTGGCCCGCTTGAGCTTGAGTCGTTCGAACATGCAACGAAAGTAAGCCGATTTTAAGCCGAGGGGCTAGAGGATGACGGTCGATACGATCGCGAACGCGCTGAGGATGATGACAATGCCCACGATGGCGTTCGTGACAATTTTTTTCGCTTTCCCGACCGCCTCCTCGTTGCCGAAATTCGCCACCATGCTGCCGCCTCCGTAAATGAGGGCGGCCAAGGCGAACAGCCCCACAAATCCCAACAGGAACTGAAGCACCTTCCCAAAGAGATTCAGGATGTTCTGGATGTTGCTTTGGGCGATCTGCCCTTCCTGCGCCCGGACTGGATTGATGAAAATATTCTCCACCACCACCTGGTTCACCAAAATCAGCATCAAGCCGACGACTGTCCATAAAATCGCCTTGCGTTGGGTCGTGATCGCCTCCTCCTCCCCTTGGGCGAAAATGGTTCTCATGCCGCTGATCACGATCATGAAGATGGCCACCGACCCCAGGATGGCTTTCATGTACGAGATCATGCCATAGATTTCCAGATCGACTTTCATGGCCGATTCCGGGGTGAGCGCTCGAATCTCGCCTGGCACCCCGTACACCGCGTTGATGATCCGCTCCAGGATGAGCAGGATCGCCAACCCGATCAGCGTGTAGGTGATGGCGTGCTTCTGCTCGGTGATTTTGGCCTCGTCCCCTCCCCCGAAAATCATTTGGATGCCCGCAATCACCACAAAGACCATGCCCAGCGCCCCCATTAGATTTCTAAACACTTTTGCCACGGCCAGGATGACCGCCTGGAGCTGGCTTTCCCCCTGATATTTGATTTCGCTCAAAATCCGCACCCCATTTTCGTTCAGGGCGCCCGACGCATCCGTCATGCCTTCCAGCCCCTTCAGGAAATTCTCGTAGGAAATCCCATTCGCCATATTCTCATCCGCTTTTTGGATCAACTCGCTCAGCTTGGCGTAGCCCAACCCTTTCAATAGCGTTTGGGCACCCGATGGCAAGTTTCCCCAATCCCTGCCATCCGCAAAATCGATCACGCTGACTTTATGGCTTTTGACGCATTCCTCCTTTGCCGCCGCATCCTCGATTTTTTCGCATTCGGGGGGCGTGTCCAACGTTGTTTTGATGGTTCCCAACGGATCGAACAACCCACCCTCCTGCGCCAAGGACGCGGGAGCGAGGAGCGCCAACGCCACAAGCGATAGAATCGCGGTGGCCCCTATTTTTTTGAAACGCGCGACATTCATGGTCATTGGCCAAGGGTGGTTAGCGGTCCGGCGAAGAAGGTGTTCACCAGGGCGTAGGCGGCGTAGATGATCACAATACCCGTGATTCCACCAATAATCATGCTTTTGGCCTTTTTCGTCTGATCCTCGTCCTCCAACGCGGTCAAATACAGGAAGCCGGCGTAGATGGTGAACAGGACCGCGGCCGGACCCATGATGACCAGGAACAACCTGAGGACATTGCCCAACGTTGAGCTGGCCGCCGAGGGAGAGGCCACTTGCCCCGTGTTGATCACATAGATGGCGTTGATGATGTTGCTGGCCAGCAGGATGATGAGCATTCCGATCGCGCTCCAGACGATATTGCGCTTTTGCTTGGTGATCTCCTCCTCATTGCCGCTCGCGGTGACCATCTTGACTCCGCTGATGGTCATCAGCAGGACGATCACGGAACCCAGCATCCACTTGATGTAATTCGCGATGTCCCGAAGCTGGTCGCGCGCGGCCCCGAAATTGATCAGCTCCGAGGAGGTCGCCTTTTCGGGATTGAAAATCAGGGAAATCCGCTCGCCCACCATCAATACGACAAAGCCCGTGAAGGCCCAGAGGAAATTCTTTTTCTGTTTGGTGAGCGCCTCTTCGCTTCCGCGGGCAAAGACCAAGGCGCTGGCGTAGAGGATTCCGAAAATGAGGGCGACCCCGCCCACGCCGTAGCGAACCAGGCTTATCGCGCGCTTGACCACCATGATGGCCAATTCCTCCCCTTGAACCGTGCCCGTCCCCGAAAAGGTTTTCAGCCCTGTGTCATTGATGAATTGGTTCCAACCCTCCCCAAGCGTGCCCTGGGCATGCGCATAGCTGAACCACGCCAAAATTCCCAGGCAAAACAGGGCCGGAGGCAGTGTGATTTTGATGATTTTTTGGATTTTTCGCACTCTTTTGTTTTTAGTACTCAGCCTCCATTTTAGCATAGGGTCGCACTGGAAAACAACGCGTAGCATGAGTCTCAAGCCTCAAGCGAGAGTCTCAAGGGTGGACAAAGGCCGCAAATTCGATTTTTTCGGCTATTACCCCTCTGTAAAAAATGGGTTTGCAAATCCATGAACATTGTTATAAACTATGCCAGCCTAATTGATATCCACCTTTTCCCATGAAAAAGTCTACCCCTAAGCAACAACAGCCCCACTCCAAAACATCCCGTCGGTACAAGTCCTTCCGCAATTTCGCGCGGATTCGCTTGGCCAACCTGACCGCCATCGTCGCCTGCCCGAAATGCAAGGAGCCCCGCATCGACCACACCGCC
>JACRIF010000121.1 GCA_016220125.1 Candidatus Peregrinibacteria bacterium | reverse complement strand
TACCAGGGATGCCAGTTGGAGCCAACCGATTTGTCAGGGTTGTATTTGGGCATCAGGAATCCCTCATTCGGCATCACATCGGAGCAGAATTCCAAAAAACGCTCGCTGATTTCCGAATACCCCGCATGGTCCAGGGCAATGCTGACCCAGGCGCCGTCGCGCGGCCACATATAGGTGTAGGTGTCCTTGTTGAATTTCATGATGTCCGAATCGTTGGCCGCGATAACAGCCCCGCGGTTGTCGATTTGGGTGCGCATGATGAGCAAACTCTGCTTATAGGCGGTTTGAAGGGTGGCGGGAATGGCTCCCACCCGTTGCGACTCCTTGTTCACCCAGCTTTTCCAATAGTTGATGGTGTTCAGCAACAGTTTCTCGGGTTTTTCGTTGAGGATGAATTTGTGCTGGTCGACCACCTCCTCCAAGGTTTTGCCCGCGCAGATCCAGAAATAGAGCGTGATCCGGCTTTTGGCGCGAACCGAGACATCGAATTCCACAGTGGAATCCACCGACCCTTGTTCGATCGGGTTTTCCTGTAAATTTCCGTCCTCGGCGTCTTTCCAGGTTCCCTCAAGGCCCCGATATTCGCTTTTTCCCGTGGTGTACGAGTCGATGCCCTCTTTTTTGTGGGTGAGTCCGCTGACCCAGAAATACCGGCGTTTCCGGTAATGGATGAGCGCCTTGTGTTCGGGGTCGAAATAGGCCGTGTCCTGCTGTTTGTCGCCGTACAGGTGAAAGTCCTGGGCGAAGAACAATTGAAGATGGCGCTCGTGGTCCGCATCGTTTTGAATCGTGATCTTGCGGATGAAGACGTCCTCGGTCGGGTACACGAAATCGTTGAAATCAAAGGTTAGTTTCAGGCGGTCGTTCCGCGAATGGGAATCGGTTACCACCGTGTCCTCGATGTATTGGTTGATATGCTTCCATTCCGAATCGTGCAACCAGCTGAATTGATGGTCTGTGAAAACGCCGATCTTGTGGAAATGCTGGTACGCCACATGGTCCTCCATTCCCACATAGGGGTAGTAGAAGTCCCGGATCATGTTCTCCGGATCCATCGCGATGAGCAGGTTGCCGTTGCCGGTGACAGTCGATCGGGGCATGAATTATGATTGTTATATATTGTTGAAGGCGCGGATACGGTTCCGCGCTTTCAGGATTGGGTGGCCACGGCAACCTCGGGGGTTGGCATTGGTGTCGTCTCCGGATGAAACAGCGCCGCCAGTTTGTATTCAAAATCCGTCAGCGTGTTCATATAAGTGATGAACGCGTCGTAGGGCTATTCGTAGTGCGAAAAATAGGCGTGCACATCCCCGTCGCCCCAATATTTGGTGCACATGTAATAGAAATGATCCGAGGTTTGCAGTTTTCGCCAGGTGTGCATCAGGGCGGCATGGGTTTTGGCGTCCACCAAGTGGCGGTTTGCCTTGAGCTCATGCTCGATGTCGATGATGCGTCGCAGGGCGGATTCCTGGAGCTGGTTGCTCATCCAGGCGGAAAGGTCGCGCTCCATGTCGGCCCAGCTCATCAGATGGGGCACATCCACCTCGCCCACGGGTTTCAGGGTTTTGATCGTTTCCGAGGGGGTTTTGAATCCGATATTGCGGCGCAGGCACGCATCGGGCAAATGGCGCATGAATTCGAAGATGCCGGTGTCTTCCCACTGATGCTCACCGAACGTCTCGTAATCCATGAAAAGATTGATGGTCGGCCCATCCACGGCATCGAGCCAGCTTGAGTATTTGTCGGTGTTCAGCGGAAACTCGTTCCATCCACGGTTGCTGAAACGGAAGGCGATATCGTCCGAAAGCTTGTAGTTTTTGAGCAATAACCCGAAGTCTTTGGGTGCCTGCTTTTTGATGGCATGCGCTCGTGCGATTTTCAGGTCCTCCGGATGCAGGGTCGTCCGTTTCGGTTGGTGCAAAAAGTGGGGACTCCTCCATTGCAGGTAGTAGTCCCACCCTTCGGCCAAAATGCCGGTGTAGCCCATGGCGCGCACGAATTCGGCGATTTCGTTGTCGTAGATCAGCTCCGTGTTTCGGAACACCTGGGGTTTTTTGCGGAACAGTTTGAAAATCAATTGGTCGTGCAGGCGGATCTGCTCCGCGAACTCCTCTTTCGAGAAGAGCCACGAGAGCGAATGGTAGTAGGTCTCGCTGAGCACCTCGGCTTGCCCGGTTTTGATGATTTTCTGGAACGATTCAAGCACCTGCTTGCCGATGGCTCCGTATTCCAAACATTGCTCCAAAAACACGCCCGAGAACGAATAGCTCGCCCTGAATTCCGGATGCCGTTTCATCAGGTCCAGGATCAGCGCATTGGTGGGCAGATAGCATTTCTTGGCCACTTTCTCGAACACCGCCTTGTTTTCGGCGTTGATCGGGCCTTCGAAATACTTTTCCTTCTTCCCGATCTCGAACACATTGCACTTCGAGAGGCGATAGGGTTGATGGACCTCAAAGTAAAAGCAAACATTTTTGTTGAAATGTTTTTGCTCCACTTTGGTTTTTTGTTTTCGGATCCCAGCCATTTTATTTTTAATTATTTTTTTCAAATTTTTATTGATAACTCTTAACTCTTAACTATTTTTGACGGTGTTCCTTCCTCGCCTTCCGGTACGTCTCCACGATCTTTTTCGACTGCTTGTGCCACGTCATCTTGTGCACTTCCTTCAAGGCGTGTTCGTTCAGGGTGTGCTTGAGTGCGGGGTAGCGGAGCGCGGCCACCACTTGGTTGGCCATTTCGTCCACATCCCAAAAATCCACACGCAAGGCGTTCTTGATCACCTCTGAGACTCCGGATTGCTTGGAAATCAAAACAGGCGCGCCATTGCGAATCGCCTCGAGCGGGGTCAATCCAAACGGCTCCGATACCGAAGGCATCACATACAGGTCGGCCGAGGCGTAGGCGCGTTCGACTTCGTTTCCCTTCAGGAAGCCTCCGAACAGCACATTGCGCTCAATGCCAAGGTTCACGGCCATGTCCACGACCTTTTGCATCATGTCCCCGTCGCCCGCCATCACGAATTTCACTTTTTTGACCACCTCAAGCACCCGTTTGGCCATTTGCAGGAAATAGTCGGGGCCTTTCTGCATGGTCATGCGGCCGAGGAACAGGACGATCTTGTCGGTGTGGTTGATGTGGTGCGACTTGTGGTAGGTCGAGAAATTTTGCTGGATGGCGTTGTGGACCACATCGATCTTGAATTCCTTCACGCCGTACTGCTTGATCAGCAGTTTCTTGGTGAATTCGCTCACGGCGATGATCCGGTCGGCATGATGCATGCCGCGCCGTTCCATGTCGTAGACTTGCTGATTCACGTGGTCTCCGCTTCGGTCGAACTCGGTGGCGTGCACGTGCATCACCATGGGCTGGCCTGATATTTTTTTGGCTTGGATGCCCGCTTCCGCGGTGAGCCAATCATGGGTGTGGATCACCTCGTGGGGCACTTTTTTGGCGTAGGCCGAGGCTTGGGCCGCGTAACGGTAGACTTCCTCGAACAGGTTCTTGCCGTACAGTTTCTCGGGGGCTTTCGCATCCTTGTCCGTGAGTTCCTCGATGAATTTCTGGTAATGCTCGGCGTTGGTGTAGGGGGAATACAGTCCCGAAGGGACATCGATGGTCCTCACAATACCTCCCGACTCGTGCGCCGAGAGGATCTTGAATGCGTCGGAGCTGAGCGATTTCATCCCACTCGTTACTTTGGGGAGCACTAAATAGACCTGTTGGCCGTTTCCAACCAGGCCTTCCACAATCCCTTGGCAGGCGACTCCCAACCCGCCGCTGTTGATGGGTGGGAATTCCCACCCGAACATCAAGACCCTCATGGTTTTTTTGTGTTACGCCCCCTGTCGATGTCAGATGCGTGGAATCGGTTGCCTCGTTTCGCCAATGCGGAATGCGGTGTCGACCCCTAGGGTTTTTTAAAAATAAATCTTAATATTATAGCAAAAAAGTGCCCGATTTTCAAGGGTCATAAGTGCTATGTAACAAATGCGCTAAATTTAGGCTTGCATGAATGCCGAATCTATTTTAAAATAAACTCCATTTTGACTCGTTGTAACAAAAGGCAACCCTCGGTGTAACATTATTCTGTAACAACCCTTTGCTCATGAGCGAAGCGAATGACCAGTTCCTGGGCTATTACCAGGAGTACAAGAACAAGGTGTTCAATTATCTGATGTATCGGCTCAATTTCGACCGTGCCTTGGCCGAGGACCTGATGATGGACATCGTGCTCAAGGCGTATCAGCATTTCGGGAATTTCGACCCCGTGAAGGGTTCGTTCAAGACCTGGATCTTTTCCCTGGCGCACAACCATCTGGTGAATTTTTGGAGGGATCGAAAAAAGCATGAGGCGGTTTCCCTCGAGGCCATGGAGGAGGAAGGGGTTTCCCCCGCTTTTGTGGAGCCGGTGGATGATGCGACCAAAAGTTTTGAGAATGAGCGTATTCGCCGGATTTTGTCCCTGATGGGGGACGCCGAGCGGGAAGTGATCACATTGAGGTATCTCCAGGAATTGGATTATGCGGAAATAGCCAATGTCCTCGGAAAGAGGGAGGGGGCCATCCGGACCAGCCTCTCGCGGGCCATGGACCGGTTTGAGCAACTCTATAAGAAGGTTTACCTATCCAAGCCTGGAAATGCCAAAAGCGCAAAAAAGATGTAACAGAAAGCGCGCTCCTGTGTATCCACTAACGAACTCAATATTTATATGAAAAGCAATTTAGAAAAAATCAAAGGCATGCTGAAAGGCGCCCAGACCTATCAGGTCAGCGCCGAGTTGGATCAAAAGATCCTGCGATCCATCGGCATGTCCGAGGTTGCGACTCATATTGAATTGGGATCAGAGGATTTGCCTCTCCCATTTAATTTTAATTGGTTAACCCAATTGCTTATGAAGTCACTCAAACAATACTCCGTCGCGGTCGCGGCCATCGCCCTCGCATTTGGCGGGGTTTGGTACTACACCCAAAATTCGTATTCCTACCATTTAGAGAAGGCCAAGGTGGCCTTGGTGGAATTGAAGGATGTGCTGGCCGGAAAACCCGCCCAGACCGCCCTGATTCCCTCTGCATTCGCCGAAGAGGCTGTGCCAGTGATCAATGAGGCCGTTGTCACTCAATTGGCCACCACGGTGGTTCAAGAGACTGAGAAGGCAATCGATATCGCGGAAACCAAGACCGACCCGATGGTTGTCCAACAGGCTTTGGCGGAAATCAGTGTCGTGCAGGATCAAACCGTCCCCGTTCTGGCGGATGCGACCGTGGCTGTGACCACCGCGGAGGCGACCCAAAAAATCTCCATTGCCCTTCAAATCACCACCACCGACCAGTCCATTCTTCAGAAGGCCCAGGAGTTTGTCGCCCAGGCGACTTTGAATGGCGACACCCAGGTGGCGATCGATATTCAGACCTCTTCCGACGACGAGGAGGATAAGAAGGATAGCAAGGATGAGGATGGCAAGGATGGCGACAAAAAAGATGAGGAGAAGACGGACGAGCAGAAAGCCACTGAGGCCAAGGCCAATCTCGAGGCGGCCAAGGCTTTGGTTGAGGAGCTGAAGACTGCGAAAGTCGATCAGGAGGATATCGACAAGATCCTGAAGAAAATTGAGAAGGCCGAGGAGGCTTTGAAAGACGGGAAAATGGGTCGGGCCTACGGATTGAGCACTGCGGCTTTGGCCCAAGCCAAGCATCTCCTCAAAGAAGCCAAGGAAGAGGACAAGAAAGAGGAGGAGAAATCCAAGGACGAGGAAAAGAAGGGCGATGAAGATAAGGACGAAGACAAGGGGGATGAGGAAAAAAACAAGGATGGGGAAAAGTCCAAAGAGGAAGATAAGAGGCGTGAGGGTAGGAAGGACGAGGATAGGAAGGGCGATGAGGATAAGGACGAAGACAAGGGGGATGAGGAAGCGGTGAAGCCCGCCTTGCCCTTGGTCCCGCGTTTGAACATCGAAAAAGAGGGCTCCGAGCTTAAGTCCGACCGATCGTCCGACGACAGGGATGGGGAAAAGTCCGAAAGGGACGACGACTAACGCGTCACACAAATCCGAAATTTGGAACGGCCTTGGTCCACGCGATCAAGGCCGTTTTTGTTGCAGGAGGAGGATCGCCCCTTTGGGGATTGAATTTGGACCATGGGAATCCACTAGTTTCGGGGAAGTGCCCGAAAGGGAGTGTTTCGCGATGGCGCGCTTTAGGGTCGGCGCTCGATCGGCTAGGAATTTCAAGTAGACCGAACCCCCCAGAAGGATCGCCTCGGGATTGAAGATGAGATTCAGGTTGGAAAGGCCGATTCCCAGGCTTTCAGTCAGGGATTTTTTCAGGAGGAGGGCATTGTTGTCCTTGGCATCGAGCCGCTTGGCGAAAAAATCTCCATGCCATCGGGCCGGATGGGGCAATTTCAGGGACTTGGCAATCTGGGGGAGGAAATGCCCGCTGGTCTTCTGTTCCAAGGTTTTAAGGGCACCTTCCTCGTCGATCACCATGTGGCCGAATTCCCCGGCGAACCCGCTTTTGCCGTAGAAGAGTTTTCCGTCCACAAGGGCGGCCCCGCCCAGTCCCGTTCCCACCATGACCGCCAGCAGATTTTTGCGCTTTTTAAGGTGGGGCTTTGAGGCCTCGGCCGCCAGAAACGCATTGATGTCGTGGTCCACATGGACGGGTGTCTTGTAGCGTTTTTCAAGCAGGGTTTTGAGCGCAAGGTTTTTCCCCGTTGGCAGATGGGGCGCTTTGACCAGGATTCCCTTCCGGTAGTCCACAATGCCGGGCACCGCCACCCCGATTCCGCGCACGGTTTTCGTGAAATGCCCGTCGATCAGGCGGGTGAGTTGTTTCAAAAATCCCGCTTTGCCGTGGTGCACATCGGTTTTGGCGATTGTCTCCCCCAAAAGCTTCAGTTTTTCGTCAAAAGCCTGAACCAGGATTTTGGTTCCGCCCACATCGACCCCGATATATTTTATAGAATTTTGTTTCATCCCAATCGCTTATGGCCTTATTGTACCTCTCCCCTGAGCGAATTCCAATTGGAGCCGGCATCGGAGCACCGACTGGATCCTTAATGGGGATCTATTCAATTTCCACCCACACCGGCAAATGATCCGAAAAAAGCACTTGCGGGACGCCCGAGTTTTTCACGCGGATTTTGTCGCTCCTGAGGATGAGGTCGATGGTCGAGGTGGGGTGAAAGCTCGGAAAGGTGGGATCGCCTTGGACAAGCGATAGATGGTTGTTGTCCATGAAATCGCGGACCTCATGAAGTCCCTTGAAAATATTGAAATCTCCGCACACCAGATGGGGCCGGGGGCATTCGTGGAGCATGGCGGTTAGCTCCTTGAGCTGCTTTTGTCGGACGCTGGCCCTGAGCGCCAGATGCACCACAAAAATGCTGATGTCTTGTGCGATGAATTCCTGGACCAATTTTTTGGCTCCCTGTTTCAAATAATGCGTGTTCATCGAGCCTTCAATTCGGCTGAGCACCGCATCGTGTTGTTTGCGAAGGGTCGGAAGCAGCCGTGATGGGGATTGGGGGCCGTATTTGGAGGCCGACCAGCAATAGGGAAACGAAAGGGTTTTGGCAATGGATCCAACCTGGGATTTGAAACGGTTCCGAAAAGACCCGGTGTCCGCTTCAATAAGGCAAACGACATCGGCATTCTGTTGTTTCAGGAATTCCGAAAGGTTGCGGAAGTTTTTTCGGGGGGCCCAAAACAGGTATCTCCAAAAATTGGTCAGGTATCCCGCAAGCGTCCCTTTCAGGCCGGTGCTGTAGGCGATATTGTAGATCAGGATTTTCATACGCGGGGCATTATAGGGGTTTTATGAGCCTAATCAATTGTCCGCTATTGGAACCTGTGGTAAAAAGGAGTCAAATAACCATCAAACTATGAAAAAGATTCTTGCGGGCGGTCTGGCATCATTTCTTGCACTTGCGATGTTCCCCGCGCTGTCTTTCGCGAGTTCGGCCGAGACAGCCAAGGTGATCCGTCCTGACAAGGAGCGGAACGATCTCCTCATCGAGCGTCAGGATGGTCAGCTGTGGATTTTGCAGCACAATCCGCTGTGCAGCACCATGACGACCGAATTTCCGGTCAATCTGATCCTCGAAAACGGAAAAATAACCCAACTGAAGGTCGCCCCGAATGAAATCTGCAAGGTCTACAACGCTTTTCCCCTCAGCGGCGAGGCGGTTTTGGCGGCCCGTGTGCTCAGCGACAACCAGTTGCGTCCCGAGCATCAGGTCGAGATCGTGTGGGCGGGAAAGCGCACCCGCATCGATTACGGCATCGGTTGCGGAGCTCTGCGGAATTTTGTGGGTCAAAAAGTGTATCTCTCCCTGACCGGAAATATGTTGAAGGGCGGCAAATTGATGCTCCCGAGCAACAACGGCCAATGCTCCATCGACGAGGCCACGGAACTGGGGGTCGAGGATGCCCCTGTTCTCAATGCCCCGGCCAAGCTCACCGGAGTGGATTTCCAGGCTCGGAACAACGAAGTGTACTTCCATTGGGATGCGGCCAAGGGGGACAAGCCGCTCTATCTCGTCAGTTACAGCAAATTCCCTGTGAAGACGGAGCTGTATCCTTGGAAATCCATGCCGAACTTGAAGATCACCAAGGAGAACTCCTTTTTGGCGAAGCAGTTGGCCAATGGCATGAAGTATTATTTTTATCTGGCGACGGTAAGCGTCGACAATGTGGTGGGTCCGTGGACGGAGGTCATCGCAATCCCTGTGGGCGCGGGGGGTCTGAAAAACAATCCCGACCCCGAGCCCTTTGAAGTGTCGATGTTGAAGAGCACTGACTCCTTCCAAATGGCCTGGCCCGCCAAAGAGGAAGCTCGTAAATTCAGGGTTTCCCTCTATGTGGGCGGAAAATTTGTCTTCTCAAAATTGGTGTTGGGCTCGGTTTCCGAATATGGGTTCTCCGACAAGCCGGAATACAAGGGGAAGGGCATGCGTTTCACGGTCAGGTCTTTGCCAAGGCAAACTTTTAGCCCCACTTATTTTGATGGGATCTACTGGGAAAACAAGGTGACCAAATAGTGAATCAAAAAAGGGGATCCCGAACTGCGGGACCCCCTTTTTAAAACGGAGAGTGTTATTTGCGAGTGATGTTTGATCCCTTGGCGGGGGGCGCTTTCTTGGCGACAGCCGGTCCCGTCTCTTTCTTGGTCGCCCAGGCCAGGAGTTCCTGGTCGATCTCCTCAGGAGTCATTTTATTTCTGGCTTCGGCCTCTTTGTCGAGTTTGGCCAGAATTCTCTCCTTTTCCCTCATCTGCTTTGGCGACAGTTTTTCCATGGGTTCCGCAAAGGAACGGATCAATTTTTCCGCGCCCTGCTTGTATCCCTCCTCAAGGTTGGTCATTTTTTCCTCTTGTTTTGCGCGTTCAGCGGCCTCTCGTTTGGCTTCGGTGCCTTCCTTGAGGCGGAAGCCTTCGGCCTCGCCCCCTTCCACAAACAGGAATCGGGCGTTGAACAGCGAGAAATTTTGTTTGAAACAATGGAGTGCTTTCATGGGAATAAAATTAGTGGATATTGTATAAAAATTATTTCTTGGCGATTTCAGGGCCCTTTGGCGAAGATTTCTTGGCAATGGCGCTGGGGGCATCGGTGGGTTTCTTGGGTAGATCCAATTCCAGTTTCTTTTTCTCGCCCTTCGCCAGGCTGGCCTCCAGTTCGGCAACGGCATCGGTGTAATCCTTGGCGCTGTCCTTCGCCCTCTGCGCCGGGCTTCTTAAATCCAGGCCCTCCATTTGAATGGTTTTTTCCTCCTTGCTTAGGTCCAAGCCCCAATCCTTGGTGACCTCGTTGCCCTTCTTGGCAACGGTCTTGGGCTCCTCATGCGGGGTTTCCGCGAAGACAAATCGGGAGTTGAACAGAGAGAAATGTTGTTTGAGGCAGTTGAGTGCTTTCATGTGAAGGGATAAGTGAATAGTGGATAAATAAAATTATTTCTTGGCGATTCCGGTGTCACCAATTTTACGGTTCCGTTGCGCAATCGCATACCCCACATCGATTCCCAATCGGGAAATCTCGTTTCGGGTTTTCCTGGGATCCTTGTCGGTGCTGAAATTGACAAGAATATCGTCAACCTTGTCTGCGATGATTTTGATGTCCTCCGGATTTGGATGAACTGCGTCAACCGCTTTGACCTGGGCGATCAGCTGTTTGGCCAAGTCGGGATTTTTGGAGAACTCCTCCTTGATTTGTTTGGAAAGCTCGGCGATCTTTTCTTGGTTGGCGCTCGTTTTTTCGACCCGTCCTGTGATGGCAATCTCGTCCATCCGCATGACAGGTTTCGGTTTTTGGATTTTCCCTTCGACATACAGCGGTTCCATTCGCATGGGCTGTTTGGGGGCTTTGCCTTGGATCACGCCTGCCTCAGCCTCGGTGAATCGAATCAGAGGTTTGGGTTTTTGAACCTTGCCTTCAATCCGAATTTCGTCCATCCGCATCACCTGTTTCGGCTTTTGCACTCTTCCTTCTATGTTTATAGGCTCCATCCGCATCACTTCCCGTTTGGCGTTTTTGACGGTTTTGGCGCCTTCCACCTTGGTCTCGCGAACAGCGCTTTCGGCGTTTTCCGGAGCCTTCTTGCCTTCATCCACAGGCTTTTCAGCCTGCTGTTCGGGGCCTTTGGGGGCCTCACCGCCAGCAAAGATATATCGGTTCCCATTCAAGGATCCGTTAAGGGTGGAAAATTTTAGGAAGTGTTCTTTCATTTTTTGGTTTAAATTATTTGGTTTTTTTGGGATTTTCGATCGAGGCCAATTCCGATTCCAGGTCCATCATGGCGGCGGAGCGCATAGTTTCGATTTCCTCAAGCTTTTTGCGGACTTCGGCATTGCTGCGGGTCACCACCTGTTTCAGTTCCGCCAACGTCTGGTTCAGGCGGCTTTGCTCTTCGAGCAGGATCTTTTTTCGCGTTTCCTGGTCGTCCTCCGGAATGGTGGCCAGTGTGGCCTTGGTTTCCTCTCCGATCGCATCGCATCGTTGGTCGAATGCGGATTGGAGCTTTCCTAGGTATTCTTTGTGGGATTCAATCAGCCCTTGGTACTCGTTGTCCAGGTCGGTGTTGGAATTTGCTTCATCCATGGGAGACTTCAAGAAATCTTAATATTATACCAAATTTATCGCCTTTTTTCAAGACGCAAATAGGTCTCAAGTCTCAATCAAGAGTCTCAAGTGCTGAAAACGGCATTGGGACTTGAGGATCTTGGACAGTAAAAATGGCTTGCCAAAACACTCCTCCCAATGTAAAATCCGTACGCTCTGATCCGAAGAAGCAAGTTTGAGCTTGAAATCAGCACACTGTAACCCGTAATTTAGACACTATGTCTCATAAGAAAGCTGGAGGATCCACTAGGAACGGTCGCGACTCGCAAGCAAAACGCTTGGGCGTTAAGCTTTACGCGGGTCAACTGGTTTCCGCTGGCAACATCCTGGTTCGCCAAAAGGGGAACACCTTCATGGCCGGCGACAACGTGGGTGTCGGCAAGGATTTCACCCTGTTCGCCCTCAAGGACGGCTTGGTCAAATTCACCGAGAAGAACGTGCGCAAATACGACAACCGCGTGATCAAGAACCGCTTTGTCCATATCACCTCGGCTGTTGCCTAGTTTCGGCCCAAGTTTTGTATTCGAGAAAAAGGCGTGTAAAATGTACATGCCTTTTTTAGTGGAAGTGTTTGGATTTTAGCCCAATTTAAAATCCATAACCTAAAATCTATAATCTAAAACCTGCCCTATGGCTGACGGTTCAAATGATTTCGAGCTATTTTCCGCTCCGGCAGCCTCCGAGAAGGATGAGAAGGCCGATGAGAAGTTTCGGGAGGAGATGAAAAGGGGCCAACAGGCCATGCAGCAACTTCAGCGCGACGAGGGGCAGGCCAAGGGGTACGATTATAGTTTGGCGGCCATCATCGTGCAGTTCTTGAGCCAACCACAAAACACGGATCTTTTCCTGCTGGTTTCGCGCGTCGTGTCCTTGAATATTCCCTCCGAATTGGTAATCGCCGTTTTGTCGCTGGTCGATAAAAAGGCGCACCAGGTCACCCGCGGGTTTTTGGCCGAAGGCAAGGGGGCAGAGGCTGGTCGCCATGCCCATTCCGCGCTGGCGCTTCACAACCAAACGAATTTTGATGGCCTGTCGCCCGAGCACAAAAAAACCATCGAGGGATGGGTGGGCGACATCGCCCAAGTCGCAGGCAAGAGTCCCCAGCGAATGGTGGAGACCCTGGTGGTTTTGGGGGCTGAAAAGCATATTTCCACCACCGTGGTGCAGTTGGGCGCCTTCATTTTAAGGAACTATCTTGCCGCCCAGCAGGTCGCGATCGGGTATGAGGAGTTGCGTGGATTTATGGAAAGCG
>JACRIF010000115.1 GCA_016220125.1 Candidatus Peregrinibacteria bacterium | reverse complement strand
TTGCATCGACACCATCACCGACGAGTCCGGAATCGCCTTGGTTCATCCAGGTAAAACGATCGGGTTCGAGCCTCTCGAAAGCCGGCATTCCTCCGATGGGCTTTTCTTCGCCATCGACCGATTGTTCAAGGCGGCAGGAATCAAGCCCTCCGATTTGGATGGGGTGGTTGTGATGAAAGGGCCTGGGAGTTTCACCTCCGTTCGTGTGGGTGTCGCCGTTGCCAACCCATTCGCGCACCAACTCAACATTCCGATTGCGGGGCTGACCACTGACGAGTTTTATGCCCATAAAACCGAGGACCCCGATTTTTTGTACCTTCAGACCATGAACCGGGAGGAGGTCTACACGGTTGGGTTTGGAAAATATCAGTCAAAGATCAAAACCCCCATCCTCCCCCTTGCCGATCTTCCCGAAGGGAAGGGGATTCCTTGGCTTGGGCAACTCAGCCCCGAGCATCAAGCGGCGTTGCCCGAAGGCTATAAAGCCATTACAAATCCCAAAAACACCCAAGACACGTGGGCGTCCGTTTGCGACTCCGTTTTCAAATCCAAAAAGGCGCAAAAGGCCTATGAATTGGTGGAGCCCTATTACGCCAAAGAGGCGAAAATCACTCCCAGCAAGCGCAGGTTGATCATCGGCAAGATACAGTAATTACTATATTTTATAGTAATTATAGTTTTTAATGAATTACTGCCCTTAATTCGCCCAATATTTTTTGGGTTTGCCGGACTCCTTCCTCGATCATGGGTTTGGCCAGATGGAAATCAAATGCACGAACGGAACCGAGCCTGGGGCGAATCAAAAAATCGGGTTTTTCGGTGAGCAGGTTTTTTTGGGTGATCTGGTCCTGCATGATGTTCACCGACCAGCCGATCACATCGAAGATCACGGGCTCGTTTCCGATGGTCCACTCCTTGAATTTGTTTTTCAGGGTTTCGCCGGCCCCCTTGGTGTGGCGCCTCAACTCCTCGCCCCATGATTCTTGGCGCTTGTGGTTGGGCTCTTCGCTGATTTTGAATTTAAGGTCCGACTGGGAAAAATCATGATTCAAATCCACGGCGATCACGATGTCCGCGCCCATCGCGCGCGCGGCGCTCACCGGCACCGGATTCACCAAACCCCCGTCCACCATCCACCCCCCGGATTTCTTCACCGGATTCAGGATTCCCGGGATGGAAATGCTGGCCCGCATGGCCTCGGCCAAGTTGCCTTTTCGAATGTGGATCTCCTTTCCCGTCACCATGTCGGCGGCCACGGCGCAAAAGGGGATCGAAAGGTTTTGGATGGTTTTGATTTTGAGTGTTTTTCTCAGAAACGCCAGGATCTTTTTTCCTTCCACCAGCCCCTGCCGTGGCAGGACGATATCGATATATTGGAGAAACGTGCCCCATTCCACCTTGTTGGCCATTTTCTCCAATTCGTCAAAGCTCCCCGAGGCGTAATAGCCGCCAATCACCGAACCGATGCTGGTGCCCGCGATGCAATGGATCGGAATGCCCGCCCCCCTCAGCGCCCGAATCACCCCCACATGCGCCCATCCGCGGGCGGAACCGCCCCCGAGGGCCAACCCTATTTTTATTTCTTTTTTGGACATAGTCCGAAACCCAATTAAGAGTTAAAAATTAAGAGTTAAGAGTTAAGAGTTGGTTGATTTGAAATGGTTCCATTTTTCGGTCACGGCATTAAGGATTTTTGCTTTGAATTTTTCGGTGTCGAACTGCTCCGCGTGCTTTCGGATGGCCTTGGGATCGAATTCCATGGTTTCGAAGCGGGCGATGGCTTTCGCAAGATCTTCGGATGTTTGATTTTCGAAGAACAATCCCGTGACCCCGTCCTTCATGCTGTCGAGACTTCCCCCCCGGTTCAGGGCGACCACGGGACGCCCGGACGCCATGGCCTCCAACGGCACGATGCCCGCGTCCTCCACCTGAGGGAAGACCAGAGCCTTGCAGTTGGCATAGAGTTCCGCCAATTCGCCTCCGCTCACCTCGCCCAGGATTTCGACCGTGGGTCCCGCCAGGGATTTGATTTTTTTGTAATCCGGGCCGATGCCCACGATTTTGAGCGGTTTTTTGAGGGCATTGAATGTTTCGACGACCATGTCGAATTTTTTATAGGGAACCAGGCGGCCCACCGCCAGATAATAGTCGTTTTTGGGGTGCGCGACCGGATTGAATTTTCGGGTGTCGACCGGAGGATAAACCACCTCGGAAAACCGTTGGTAGTATTTGCGGATCTGGCTCTGGGTGTAGCTGGAATTCGCCAGGTATTCGTCCACCCGTTGGGCGGCGCAGAAATCCCATTCCTTGATTTTTTTCATCTGCCGCCGAATGGCCGAGTGGAGAATCCGCGGGAATTTTTTGAGGCGTGTTTCAAGGTCCCAGCTTTCCCAGGCGTAGCGCATGGGCGTGTGGCAGTAGCTGATGTGCAGGGTTTCGGGCTTGGTGATTACCCCCTTTGCCACGCTGTGGCAACTGGAAAGCACCACGTCGTAATCGTCCAAATTGAACATTTCCACTGCCACGGGCATCTGGGCGAGCAACCACTGGTGCTTCACCCATGGAATCTTTTGAAGCCACGACGTGCGCACGTTTTTCAGATTTCCGAGTTCGCGCATTTTGCCGGGTTTGTACAGGGTCGTGAAAATCGGGGCGTCCGGAAAAAGAGCATGAAAGGCGCTGACGACGCTTTCGGCGCCGCCATAGTTGGTGAGCCAATCTGCCACGATTGCGATTTTCATGCCTAAAAGATACTACAAACAATATAATAACTAAACACCTCCATTGCCCTCCGATGACAAATGGATTACATATGGACTACAAATCGATTTGGTATTCTGATTGGCATCAATTAGCCATCAATTTGGTGTCCATTTGTAATCTATCTGGAATACGTTTTCCTTCCAGCGCCCATTCCAGCGCCTTTTCGACCTTCATGTCCACATATTGCCCGATCAGCTGGTTGGCTTCGGCCGCCGACAACCCCTCCACGGGGAATCGGCACAGTTTGAATTCGGGAATTTTGCCGTCGGCGTAGCCTTTGCGAATCCGCTCCACGAGCACCTGGACGGTTTTGCCCACGAACTGCTGGTTGTATTCGTGCGACACTCGTTTCAATTCCTCGGTGATGCGCTCGAAGCGCTCCCTTTTCACCTCTTTCGGCACATTGTCCTCCAAATTTTTCTCGGCCAGGGTTCCTTCGCGCTCGGAATATTTGGAGACGTACACGAGATCGATTTTCTGGTCCCCGATCAGGTTGAACGATTCCATGAACTCCTCCTCGGTTTCTCCGCAGAAGCCCACGATGATGTCGGTGCTGATGGACATGGTTGGAATCCGTTGGCGCATTTTTACCACCAATTCCTTGAACCTCTCCACGGTGTAGAAGCGGTTCATGCGCTTGAGCACCGTGTCCGAGCCGGACTGCACCGGAAGATGCAGATGGGGGACCATGGTTCGCAGGGTTCCGTACAAGGCGATCACGTCGTCGGTCATGTCCTTGGGGTGCACTGTGTAGAAGCGGAGGCGGTCGATGCCCTTCACCGCATCGATTTTTCGCAACAGCTGGGTGAAGGCCGACTCTTTCGATTTGGGGTCCCGGTCGGACGGTTTGTAGGTGTTCACATTCTGCCCCACGAGGTTGATTTCCTTCGCTCCGCGCTTGGCTGCTTTTTCCACCTCCTCCAAAATTTCCGCCATCGAACGGCATTCCTCCCTCCCTCGGGAATAGGGGACGATGCAGAACGAGCAGAAGTTGTTGCACCCGCTCATGATGGGGATGAACACCTGCGCAATGTTGCCGATGGTCGGGTCGATGTGGAAATAGCTCAATAGGTCCTTCATGTCCTCGGCTCCTTGCACCGGGTGCAGTTTTTGGAGCATTTCCGGGAGCCTCATCAGATCCTTGATCTTGAACACGAAATCGACGTCGTCCATGATGCGGAAGATCTCCTCTTCGCTTTC
>JACRIF010000114.1 GCA_016220125.1 Candidatus Peregrinibacteria bacterium | reverse complement strand
GGCCGCCGCGAGATGCGGGATGGGACGGAACGTGTTCCGCGAGGCGGTCCAGGCCCAGATGGGGCTGGGCTTCCGGCAGTATGCCCTGCGGGTGCGGCTGGGCGCGGCGGCGCGCGAGCTCGTCCGCACCGACAAGCCACTCAAGGCGGTCGCCGCCGAGTGGAGGGCAAAGATGCTCGAGCAACTTGCGGAAGGCGATGACATCTACATGGAAAAATTCATCGAAGGGATTCCCGGCACCGTCGAGGAAATCAAGGCCGCCATCCGCCGCGCCACGATTGCCAACAAATTTTACCCTGTCCTCACGGGTTCCTCCCTTAAAAACAAAGGGGTTCAGCTGATGCTGGACGCGGTCAACGATTATCTGCCCTCCCCGTTGGACATTCCCCCGGTGGTCGGACATTTGGATGGCGACGAGACCAAGGTGGTCGTCCGCAAGCCCGATGTGAACGAGCCCCTTTCCGCGCTTGCGTTCAAGATCATGACCGATCCCTTTGTGGGCCGCTTGGTGTTCGTCCGCGTGTATTCCGGCGTCCTGAAGGCTGGCACCTACATCTACAATTCCTCTTCCGGCAGCAAAGAGCGCATCGGCCGCTTGGTCCAAATGCATGCCAACAATCGCAAAGAGATCGAGGAGATCAGCGCCGGCAACATTGGCGCTGTGATCGGACTCAAAAACATCCGCACGGGCCATACGCTCATCGGTGCCGATGATCCGGTCATGACCCTCGAATCCATCCAATTCCCCGCTCCGGTCATCCATATCGCCATCGAGCCCAAGACCAAGGCCGACCAAGAGAAAATGGGTCTTGCCCTCCAGAAATTGGCCGAGGAGGATCCGACCTTCAGCGTCCGTTCCGACGAAGAGACCAACCAAACCATCATCGGTGGAATGGGAGAGCTCCATCTGGAGGTGCTGGTCGAGCGCATGAAGCGCGAGTTCAAAGTCGAGGCCAACGTCGGCGCCCCCCAGGTCGCCTATCGCGAAACCATCCAGAAAGAGGTCGAAGACGAAGAGAAATACTCCAAGCAGACGGGTGGACGCGGTCAGTACGGCCATGTGCTCATCCGTGTCATGCCCAACGAGCCAGGCAAGGGTTATGAATTCATCGATTCCGTGGTCGGAGGCCGCATTCCCCGCGAGTTCGTTCCCGCGGTCAACAAGGGTATTGAAGAGGCTTTGACCCGTGGCATTGTCGCCGGCTACCCGGTGACCGATGTGAAAGTCGAGTTGTACGATGGCTCCTACCATGATGTCGACTCCTCCGAGTTGGCGTTCAAGATGGCTGGCTCCCTGTGCTTCCAGAAAGCTTGCAAGAAGGCCAACCCCGTCATCCTTGAGCCGATCATGTCGGTCGAGGTGGTCACCCCCGAAAACTACATGGGCGATGTGATGGGCAATCTCAACTCCAAGCGCGGACAAATCGAGTCGATGGGGGATCGCGGCATGGCCAAAACGGTCAAGGCCAAGGTTCCGTTGTCGGAAATGTTCGGCTACTCCACCACCCTCCGCTCCATGACCCAAGGCCGCGCCAGCTACACCATGGAATTCGCGCACTACGCCAAGGTTCCGGGCAATGTGGCCGAGAAGATCAAAGAGGCGCGCGGAATCAAGAATTAATAGTTACGAATTACGAGTTTCAAATTACGAATTAAATTTTGAACCCCTTCTGGCCAATGGTCGGGAGGGGTTTTTGTTTTACTCCCCCTTGACCAATTTCTCTTTTCTCTTTGGTCTAAAACTGCTGGCGTCTTTTCCTTTACACTCTCATCCGATTTTGGTACATTTTGCATTAGCTTACTCAAAAACAAATCACCCTCATGAAAAAGAAAACACACTCCAAAACTTTGCGATGGATGAGCGATGTGGGCCTCAAGGCTTTCGCCGTGCTCGCCTTGGTCGTCGGTGGGTTTTATGCGTATGCCGTCATCGGTTTCCCTCCGGAGCCAAACGCCACCACGGGCGTGGTCGGAACTTTTGTGGGAAGCTCGGAATACGATGCGCCTTCCAACGGCGTTTTCACGTCCGCCTCGGAATACAAGGAGGTCAATAAATATTGCAGTCAGGCAGGCAGGGCTACCCCTAATTCCAATTTGCTTGGGAGCCATATCTGCACTCCCGATGAGATGACCAATAGCTATAACCATGGAACCCCTGGAGTCTCTGAAATTTTTTTGGTCAACCCCGTTACCACCCCATTCCTTTATATCAACAACGGTCCTCCAGGTTATTTGGCCAGCGCCAACGATTGCGGAGGCTGGTCTCGGACCGACGCCGGCACCAATCCCCAATACCCCAACTACGGTTCCATCTGGGATTTTTCCCAGAAAATGGGCCGTATCACGGTTTGCACCACTGGTACCAAATTTGCCTGCTGCAAATAATTTAAATAAATTTTCACGCCAATGAAACTATTCAACCGATATTTGATCCTGTCATTGTTCCTGGGCCTTTTTCTGTTTTCATTGCCCAAAGCGTATGCGGGAACATGCGCCTGGGGCACTGACCTTGCCGGCCTGAGCGGATGCTGCGACACGAGCAACACCTTCTTCTCATGCATCCAGCCCGCCAGCGGAAAAAATTATGTGATGAATGTGGGGGGCGCGCTCACTTGCAAATTGGATACCGCCGTCAAATCCTCCTATCTGGATCCCGTGAACACCAACAACTGGAGCAGTTTCGATTGCTCCACTGGTGGCATCGACACTTCCTGCAGGACTGGCTATTGCAAGAACTCCAGCAATGTCTGCACCGCGATTACAGGCGCCGTCTGCACCGCAGGCCTAAACCGAAACAATATTTGCCCCGGAGGTTGTGGCGGTTGCAAATCGGGCAATGTGTATTGCGTCAATAATCAACCCACCAATATTCCGGATGAGCTTGGTGTCGGGACCTTGGCCTGCCAAGCGATGGACTACGGTCCTGGTGCGGGGGTTCAGACTTCCGGCGCCGCTGGTTCCTGCGCGGCCCTTGGCAAAGATGTGGCCAATCCCTGCACGGGTGAGTGCACCGAGTGCTCCTTAGGCAAAACTCCCTCCGGCCGAAATCTGGGCATGTGCGTCACCTACGCCACACGGTTCACCGAAATTTTTGAGGACGGCTTCACTTATTTTGGTGGCAAAGTTCTCAATTTAGGCGGAGTGACTGTGAACAACGCCTATTCCTATGGAAGCTACACGGATACCCCAAAAACCAAACTTCCCAATGATCCCTATTTTTATGGTGATATATTTACCGAGGTTGACCAAGCCGACCATTTGAACTGGTCCAGTTCCACAGTCCCCGCGGTTCTTCAGGGGCTGATCGCCAATGCGGGCTATCAATTCTGTTCAGCTTCCAGCGATCCCGCTGTCACCGGTTGCCCAGCGGGTCAAATCTGCACCGCTGGCATCTGCAACAATCCGACCAACACGGGTGAAGTGGGGGATGCTTGCACCAACTCCAGCAGTTGCAATTTGGGTTTGCTGTGCGATTCCAAGACCCTTAAATGCATCAACCCTTTTAGCCCGGAGAACGAACTTGTCGCCTGCACGGACAATTCGCAATGCGCTGGCCAGCCCAATGGGGCCACCTCCTGCGTCCTGGGTTTCTGCCGAAACCAAAGTAATGGCCTGGGTGCCGCCTGCCCCACCGGCCTTGATTCCCAATGCGCCGCAGGCCTCATTTGCAATGCAAGTCTTATATGCGTATCCGCCACGGACACCACCTCGAGATTTGTTGGTTTGACCACCTCCACCTATGCGGGGGCGCAAACCGACTATAAAAACGCGGACAATCTCTGCAGCAGTGTCTATGCCGGCACCCATGTGTGCTGGTCCAAGGAAATTGTGGCCTCCTATTTGGCCAACGTGCCCACCCTCACCGGAGTCACCGGATTCGCTTGGGTCAATTCAGCCGCCCCCGGCAACCAATACCCCTTGGTTAACGATTGCAATGGGTGGAATATGGCGACCCCCGATTCGGATATCTATGGAACGATTTGGAGTTTTAATGGCAAGTACGCTGGCATTGGCACCTGTGAAATGCCATTCAAATTTTCGTGCTGCAAATAACTTATTCATTTAAGGGATCCCGCTTTATGTCCTTCGGTTTAAAAAAGTTGATTCCATTTCAGATTTCCCTAGCATTTTTTTTGGTGTTGGGTGTTCTTCCTTCTTCCCCCGCCCTCGCCGTGAACGAGGTCTGCCCCGCCGGGATGACCGCGGCCACCACCTGCTGCGTGCCCCCGCCATCCCTCGCCGCCGGATGCCCCGCGGGCAAGGTCTGGATCGGATCCGCCTCGGGCGGCGGCTGCCGGACCCCCGTCTCGTGCCCGGCCCAGCAGTTCAGCTGCTCCACGAACGCCTGCGTCGCCACCTCCTCCGGCACCGCCGTCTGCCCCGGCCAGCTCCACATCGGGAACAACGTCTGCGTCGACACCCTCACGGTCATCCGACAGGCCCTGACCGACACGGTCTACAAGGTGTGGAGGGGCAGCGTCCTCGGCCGCCTCGTCACGGTCCCCGACTCCGACTGCGTCGACGGCCAGACCCCCGTTTGGAACAACACGACCAAGGCCTGGGCCTGCGGGCAGGGCGACAGCCTCTGGCTCGCCTCCGGCAACGACATCTCGAACACCAACACGGGGAACGTGGGGATTGGAACGGTTTCAAGCCCGGTCACGAAACTCACGGTCACGGCTTCCGGGGCGAAAACGGATCATTTTTTTGGCGCCGCCATTGGCAACACGTCCACCTCCTCCACTCCCGCCAAGCTCAAAATGGGGCTTGGGGTTTCCTCCACGGGAACGTGGGATGGCGCCGGATCGATCAACTACGGCCTTTCGGTGAACGCCACGGGCGGCACGGTCAACTATGCGGCGATTTTCAATGGAGGCTACGTGGGCATCGGGACCAGCACCCCCCAGACCGGCCTGCATATCAAAAAGGACGGCTGGCCCGGATCCTTCCTGATGTTGGACACCAACGCCATCAACCAAGACGCAGGCATCCGCCTAAACGAGAACGCGGTGACCAAGTGGCATATTTACAACAAGGGCGCGACAGGTGACAATTTGAGCATCGAGAACGCCTCGGGCCCAGTCATGACGGTGGATCAAACCGGGAGGGTTGGCGTTTCCAATACGAATCCGCGATCCGCTTTGGATATCGGCAATAGCGGCGCACTTTCTCTCACGGCATCTGCCGAACTTCCGGGAAGTATCATTTTTGAGAATTCCTCAGGCGGGGCGAAGGCGGCCATCGCGACAACCCCCACTGTTGGAGAGGGTGGGCTTAGGTTCATTGGCAAAGGAGGTAATATCGATATGATGACTGCGGACAACGGTGCTGTGGGAGTCGGGACCACTGCCCCCGCATCGCAATTGGATGTATCTCGTGACAATTCCGCCTATCCATCTATAAGTTCATTTGGCCAATTGTTTTTGACTGGAAAAACCAACCACAACAAAACCCTT
>JACRIF010000113.1 GCA_016220125.1 Candidatus Peregrinibacteria bacterium | reverse complement strand
GGCGGCCTTGCGGATTGCGATGCGTTCCTCGAGCGATAGCCCTAGATCCCCGTCCCCGTTGGCGGCCCCGTGGTTTCTCATGTCCCTCGCCCCGTCAACGATCACCGCTTTCCAACCGGCAATCTTTCCGAAGTCGGCATCGGATCTTTTGAAAATTTCATCCACGTAACAGTCCTTCTGCCCCTTCCTGGTTTTGCGCGCGTCCAGGGCCCTCACCTTGGCAGCGAAGCTGGTCTCGGGCACCAAAAGCAGGGTTGGTTCCTGCAGGGTGGTGGCGAGCTGGAGCTGTTCCAGCGTGAAGGAGTCCAGGACGGTTTGGAGTGGGGGAATCTCCTTCCCCAGTTCGAAGGCCCCCTTGTCGATAAGGTGAATCATCGCATCCGCCCTGTCGGCGTGCTGGCCCCTCAGGCCCATATGGTCGATGAGCCCCTCGCGGGTCTTGGGCGTTTCGGGTTCGGGCTCACGCGGGGGCGGAATGTTAGACCCCTTTTCCAGAACTTTTTTAGCTTTCGACCTAGTAGTTTTGCCCACATTTTCGCCCCTCTCTAAATCAGAGCCAGTTGAGGCTGGCTTTTCCGACCCAGCCTGGTTTTTATTATCTGGGGTGGCCATAAAAATGGATAGTGCAAGAAATTTAAGGTGTAACTGGCACAACAGGCTCAGGGGTAGGCGAAGGCGCAGGGGCGACAGGGGCGGTCGATTCCCCTCCTCCGACCAATTTGAACTCCTCGAAGGTCATGGATTTGACCACGGACGAGGAGCCCTTCAATGAGATATCGAGGAGGCGGTTGTTCGCGACATCGAAGGTGAAATTGATCACCTTGTCGCCACGGACGTAATCCTGGATGACAACCTTCTCGGCGGGCAGGGTCGTCTTGATGTTGGCCTGGGTGACCGTGATCCCCTGCTTGGCGAGGTAGTCGGTCACGAATAGGAAAGCCGCCTCGGAGGCAAAAGCCGGGGGCGTGATGTTTGAGCGGGTCAGAAGCGCACTCTGGACAGTGGTGAATTGATTGATCCTCCGGTCAAAAGTGCCGGAAAATTCGATCGGCATGGCGCTCAGGCGCATTTTCTGGAATGTGACCACATTGAAGGCGGCGTCCGCAAAGGTGGTGTCGCTGGCCACAAGGATCATGCCGTTGCGGGCAAGTTGGGCGATGATGGCGGTGGTCGCCTTTTCCTGCTCCTCCTTGCCGTAGATGGTGGTGAAAATCATGGAAACGAATTGACCGACGGGCACTTCCTTGGGAAGGACCGCGGACACCGCGTCGAGCGAAATATCCGAAAGCGACTTGGTCACGGAATCATAGTTGAAATTGGTTTTGACGACTCGCTTCTTGGTCGTGTCCTCAATGATGGCGCCCGTGATCCGAAACGAGGTGAGCGTGGCGGTGTCCGTCACTTCCACTTGGGTCGCGCTGGGCACCACGATGTCGTAAGTCGCAAGCTCGCTGGTCACCAACTGCACCGCAAGATCCTGGGCGATGACCTGTGAGCGTTGGGCCTCCTCGGTCGAGCCGAGGTCCAAATAACCACTGACATTGGTCTCCGGGGGAGCCGTCAGTTCCTCGGCCGGGGTTCCGGTCAGGGCGATGCGGACGAAGTCGTCCAGGGAATAATTGCCCCGGAGCGGCTTCCCGCCCATGGAAATATCGTAAATGCCATTCGTGGAATAGTTGTAGCTTGCCTCAAAGGTGATGGCGGATCCGTCCGGCGCGCGATCGACCAACCGGGCGTTCGCCACATGGAATTCAAACGGCGCGTCGGGAACCGTGGCGATATCCTGGTCGAGCACCACGATGCGAGACGTGGCAAAGCGTTGGGACACCTCGGGAATCGTGGGGGGCGCCTTCAAAACCTCTTGGGTTTTCGATCCCTCGAGGAAGGAGGTGAAGCGTTGCTCCAGCGTCTTGTCGCGCTCTTGGGTGTTCAGGTAGTCCATGAAGGCCTTTTCATCCAAGGGGCCCGCGGAGGCGTGGATGGATTGCTCGGCGAAGGCGATGCGGTCGGCCAAAAGGGTTGCGTCCTTGATGAAAATCTCGCGGGCGGCGGCCGAGGCTTCGCGCTCCCCCAGGTTCAATTTGGCGTAGCTGGTCCTGAGATAAGACTTGGCCTCAGAATAACGCGCAGCGGCCACCATGTATTTGCTCATGTCCAACCGCTCGAGGGCGATCTCGAACAGGGTCTCCTCGGAATCGGAGGACTGGGCCAGCCTGAGATCCTCGGCTTTTTCCAAAACGGTCAAGAGCGAGGAGTCGACTTGGCCGGCGTAGGCAAGCATCAGGCTGTGGTACACGCGCGCCTGCAACTCGAATTCATCGGGGTGGGCTTTGACGAAGGCGGAGGTCCAATGGGAAAGCCAAAGGTCCGCGACCTTCAGCGCCTGTTCCGGCGTGCCGCTTCTCAGCAGGAAATCAAGATCGGAGAGGTAGCTCCTGAGCATCTCGGGGTTGTTAGGGTTGAGCAACAGCGTTCGCAGGTGCTCCCTGGCCATGTAGGCCGGCGAATCGGCGGGCGCATTCTGGATGGCGTAGAATTGCCGCTCCATAAGATCAACTAGCTCGGGATCATCCTTGATGGGCGAAATGAGATTGGAAAATGTGTCCAGGAGTGCCTTGGCATCGACCTTGGAGCCGCGCTGCTGAACGCCTCCCAGCAAATATTTCAGCAAAATCGTGGAGCGCTCGAGCCTGAGGGTCCTTGTTCGAGCAGGCAAAAGGGAAAGTTTTTCAAGGGTCGCCAGGTATTTGTCCTTCAACTGATAGCTGCTGTTTGAATAGAGGTAATGGTTCTCGGCCAGGAAAATCCTGAGATCCCCTTGGGTGTTCCGCTTGACCCAATCCTCCTGAAGGATGCGGTTGGACACGGGACCCAGCTTGAGCTCCTTCTTGAGCTTGGAATAATGAAGCTTGGAATAATCGGGGATGATTTGCTGGTCCGCGAAGGCGACCTGTTGGCGGAAGGGAATGGAGAAATGGGCCAAGTCCGAACCGTCCGCATCGTTCAGGATCAAGTCCGTGCTACCGATGATGGAGGTGATGCGGTTGAGCGGTTCACTATAAGTGGCCATCGCGACGCCATGGAAGAACACGGCTTCGGCCCGGGGTAAGCGCACGGCAACGGAATCGAAGGCGTTCACCCACAAGCTTCCGGAGTCCAACCCCAGGACGAGCCTGGGCTGGTTGGCTTCGCGAAAATGGTTTTCCAGAAAGCGGACCTCCGTGTTCTGGTCCATGCGAATCAAATTTCCCTCCAAATGAATTTCGGCAAAACTGTCGCTACCGGTTTTCAGGGACATCCCCTCGAAAAGCGACTGGCCGGCCACAGCGGGTTCGAATGTGACGCCATAGGGTGTGCGGACGAAAATTTCCTGTCCGCTGGCAAACGAAACCGTGGGCGCGACCACCCGGGGCATCTGGGTTGGCTGGCCGAAAAGCGCCACCACGTAAAACGCGAGGTTGATCGCCAAAAAAAACAAACTCAAAAAGACAATTCTTTGCGAGAAGTGATAGGGTTGGAATTCCTGATTTTCCGTGTCGTTTCCGTTCATGGAAGTCCTGGGAGTAATGAAAATATCTTATTATTATAGCAAATTCGAGCCGAAAACACAAGTGCGTAAGCACCTAAGTCCGTAAGTGCTGAAGAAAAAATGCGGTGACAAATTTACACCCAAAAGTTTCCCCTCCTCGCATGAGGAGGAGTACTCCGCACGAAGCTGCGGAGGGAGGTGGTCTTGGAACTACTAAATTTCGCCTAATTTCACAAGCGCAAGAAAGGCGCGTTTTTGACCACAAAATTATGAACAATTTATTTACTCATGAACAAAAAATTTATACAGAAAAAAATGGGGGTTGAATAGATTTTACCCATGCGTATTAGGCGACAAAATTCGACATCTTTTTTGATTGATCCTCGAGAGTCATTTTGTCGACGATGTCATCGATCTCGCCTTCCATGATGGCGGGCAGGTTGCTCCAGCTTTGGTGGATGCGGTGGTCCGTCACGCGATCCTGCGGAAAATTGTAGGTCCGGATCTTCTCGCTTCGACCCCCGTCGCCGATCTGGCCGGCGCGCATATCGCCACGCTCCTTCGCCAAACGGTCCTCCTCGATTTGGTACAATTTCGACCTCAAGACGTCCATCGCGATGACGCGATTCTGGATCTGCGAACGCTCCGTCTGCGAGGCGACCGCCAAGCCCGTCGGCAAATGGGTGATGCGCACCGCGGACTCGGTCTTGTTCACGTTCTGGCCGCCGGGACCGCTGGAGCGGAAGGTGTCGATGCGCAAATCCTGGGGTCGGATCTCGATATCCACCTCCTCCGCCTCGGGCAACACCGCCACCGTGACGGTGGAAGTATGGATGCGCCCCTGCGCCTCGGTCTCGGGCACTCGTTGCACGCGGTGCACACCGCTCTCGTACTTGAACTGGGAGTAGGCGCCCTGGCCGTCGATCTTGAAAATGATTTCCCGGATTCCGTTGGGGCCGGATTCGCTGCGGTCGACAATGGCGATTTTGTAGCCCTTCTTGTCCGCGAAACGCATGTACATGTGCGAAAGCTCGGCCGCGAACAGCGCGGCTTCGTCTCCGCCGGCGCCGGCCCGGATTTCCATGATGACACTTTTATCATCATTGGGGTCCTTAGGGAGCAAGGCCACCTTCAACTCAGCCTCGAGGGTGACGCGGTCCAGTTTGGATTGCGCCAACTCGGCCTTCACCATTTCGATCATTTCGGGGTCCTTCTCGGTCTCCAGCATGGCCTCGGAATCCGAGGTGTTTTTCAGGCATCGCTCATAGCGTTCGATCAATTCGACGATTGAACGGAGCTGTTTCTCTTTTTTCGACAAATCGCGAACCTGCTTCGGATCCGATGCGTAGGTGGGGTCGCTCAGCTTTTTGTTGATCTCGTCGTATTCGCCTTTGATTCTGAGAAGCTTGTCGAGCATGAGGTTTGAAAAGGTACGGATAGTTTATACAGGATTTTGGGCCACATCACCAGATTTTCGAACCAATAGTTTCTCCTCCTTGCAAAGGAGGAGTACGGCAAAGCCGGGAGGTGGTCTTGAAAAAGACAGCTTTCCCCAACGTGATAAACAGTGAGCACTTACGCACTTACGGACTTAACACTTACGCGCTTGTATTTTCGACTCGAATTTGCTATAATAATAAGATTCTTAAAACAAACAAATGGCAGAAACGAAACCCGAAATCGAAACGGACGTTGGGGAATCGCACCCCGGCGCCGAGCAAAACCGCCTGCTGTTGGAATGGCAGGCGCCCGAGTTCATTCATCATGCCAAGGGCAGGAACTGGTACCTGGTTTCCGGCATTGTGATGCTGATCCTGGTCGCCTACGCCCTGTACACGGGTTCGGCCACGATGGCGATCGTGTTCATCGTGTTGGCAGGGGTCTACATCCTCACCCACAACCAGGAGCCGAAGATGATCAGCGTCAAGGTTACCGAGCTGGGAATCTACGTGGGAAAGCAGTACCAGCCGTACAACATGATCAACGCGTTTTGGGTGGTGTACAACCCGCCTTTTGTCCGCACGTTGAATTTGAGGCTTGCGGGAAAACGCGGAGGAAGGCTCACCATCCAGCTCAACGACCAGAACCCGGTGGAAGTGAGAAAATTGCTGGCCAAGGAGATTCCCGAAATCGAAGGCCAGCAGGAACCCCTGACGGACGTTCTTATCCGCCTAATGAGGCTTTAAAGCATGCGTTTTCTGAGCGAACAATACCGGCATTTCAATCATCCATCCCCCCTGTTCATGGCGGGGCCTGAAACCCCGGCCGAAGCGCCCCAGGGAAAAGCGGAAGCCGTGGAATCCAAAAAGGAGTTTTTCAAGGATTATCCGAAGCTGGCCGACATGGGCTCTGAGGAGCTCGCCAAGGCGGTGCAGGACTTTTTGGACAAGGAATACGGGGTTTCGAAATTCGAGGAGGACATGCGCGCCTTTCTGCAAAGCCGCGCGGCCTCCACATCGCCCGAGGTGTCGGATCGCCTGCTCAAGGATTCCGTGGCGCGCTACAAAACGGAATTTGATCGTGCCAGCACGGAATTTTATCGAAAGGCTGAAATGAAAATTGTGGATTACGAGGCGCTGATGGGCCGGATCAAGGAAAAAACCGGCTCCGAACTGACAATGGTGAGCGAGGCGGTCCAAAATGCCGAAAAGGCCAAAACGGCCGCGCCGGAAGTCGGCAAAGTCTCGCCCCGGGTGGAAAAAGAGGTGCTCGGGGGAACCTGGCCCTTCAAGATCCCGATTTTGGGTCCGATCTTGAAAAATGTCGACATCCCGATCCTCGGGGTCCCCATGACCAACCGCGGGTATTTGGAGCATAGGGAGTTCGGCAACACGGCCAACAAGTTGTTCGTGAAGGAGTTCGTTCCCGCGATGGGCAGGCAGTATTTAAACGTGGAATGGCAAAAGGAGCATCTGACGGAAAAGGATTTCGACCAATACAAGGATCTCTCGGACGAATTCCAGAGCGGCATGGAGGAGTATGTCGGCCACCAGCTCGACTGGATCCTCAAAAACAGCCCCGACGCCGATGCGCTGAAGGCAAATCTGGAGGGATTGCGCGACGCGACCGTGGAGCGCTACGAAAGCGTTGCGAAAAAGGACGGAATGATCGACCTGGTCGATTTGAAAAGGCTGAAATCCGAAGCCTCGCAATGCCTCGATATGGCCCGCCTGCTCAGCAGCGGGAAAAGCGAGGAGGAGATCGCCAAGGACTTGGACGCGCTGAACTTTTTTGATCGCGAGCGTTGGGCCAAGACCACGGACGTGTGGACCGAATCCTTTGTGGAAACGATCAAGCGAAACGGTTCCGAGCAGGCTTTCATCGACACCGCGAAAAAAGTGTCGGGCAAAACCGGGGAAATCAGCTTCGGCCAAGCGGAGGGCATCTTCAAGGATGCTATCAAAAAAGCGGCTGGGGCGGGAGTGCTCGAAACCATGAAAGTGGCGCAGCAATTCAATCAAGAGGCAAACGGCCGGCAGGCCGAGATCCTGAGTTTCGAGTCGGCTCCCGAGTCGATCCGCCCCATGGTGATGACGGAGC
>JACRIF010000119.1 GCA_016220125.1 Candidatus Peregrinibacteria bacterium | reverse complement strand
CCCGAATGATGACATCAATCACAAATTCCCAATAATTCCGACCCAACCGATTCAACGCAAAAATCAGCAACAATTCCAAAAAGGTAAAAACGATGGAGAAGGCGACAAAAAAAATGAGCGGTGGAATGATTTCGTTTTTGAGGACTTGTTCCATATTTTTGCTTATTCTAACGATAATTTAAGGTAGGGGGAGCCAAAAAACAAGCAGGGAAACATTTCTCATTTCATAGTCGGTATGGTTTAATGGAATCAGCTCATCGCAAACCTATGTTCAAATTCCTTCTCAAATTGGCGATTGTTGGGATCGTGGTGTACGGACTCGTCCAGATCCCCTTTTTCAACAAATACGTCCAGGAAATCAGAGCCTCGATCCTGGAAAAAGTGCAAAACGTCAGCAATGAAGCGGACCGGATCCAGGGCAAGATCGACGGAGTCAAAAAAACCATCGACGACACCACGCAAAAGGTGACCGACGTGGCGGGTCAGGTAAAAGAGACTGGTGAAAAGATTGGGGATACCTTCACCACCCTCAACAAAACCGCCGATGCGCTGAAGGATGCGATCCAAACCGACCCCAAGACCTCCGAGCCTGGCTACAACGCCCCATCCTCCTCCACTACCACCACCCAAACGACGACGACAACCAAATAAGGGGTCTTCCTCGGGCAATGCGCCTGAATCCACTGTTTTTATCGCAACCCTTTCTATTTGACAAAAAATTAAAATATACTATAATATTCCACTAATCCATCTCCCTAAAATAGACGTATGACTCTCTCCGAGAAAAATCCCGCCCGTTCGAACACGCCTGAATCCAACGGATTCAAGGTGCGCGAACTCCGATCGGCCCTCTTTGCCGCCATCGCGGCGGCAGGCCTTGGAGGAAGCCTGGGCTGCGGGCCCGACGAGCCCCATTGCCTTCCCGTGGAAAAAGCGCAGGTGGGCTATGGCCATCCCCGTGGAGCTGTTACATTGAACGCCTTTTTGCACACTGAAAAAAATGGGGATATGCCCATCCAGGCCCCCTTTGAGATCCGCAACTCGATCGGCCAATGCTTCGAAGGCAAAAGCACCAAGCATCTCACGCTTTCGCCCGACACCTACACCGTGGATTGGCTTCCCATCACCGACCCCAACGAATTGGGCGAAATCCGCCGGAAAACAGGCATTGTGGGCGACATACAACCTCCGGATTTGGAAGACCCCTCGCTTTCACGCTACAAGGAAATCGATGTCACGGACCAATCCACAACCGTGACCAATGGGAACTACACCCCCTAAATTTCCAATCCCGCATCGACAAAAGCCAATCCCGCCCGTGAACCGTGGCGGGATTTTTTTGGCCATCTAACTAAGCAACACCAAGCTCGCGGCCGAAATGGCGGCCGTCTCGGTTCGGAGGATGCGAGGCCCCATGCTGAAGGGCTTGGCACCCTTGGCGATGGCCTCGTCAATCTCCTTTTGATCGAATCCGCCCTCGGGGCCGATAAACAAGCGGGCGATCTTTGCTTTTCGGATTTCGGGGACAAAAGACATCAGCGACGTCTTGCCCTCATACTCGTAGGCGACATAGGCATTGCCGAGCCCCACGGCCTCGTCGAAATTCACGGGATGATGAAGCGTCGGGACCCGCAAGCGACCACTTTGCTCCGTGGCCTCGATGGCGATCATGGAAAGGCGGTCGAACCGGCCCACATGCTGACGCTCGGTCCGCCGTGTCACAAGAGGATAAATGTGACTGACCCCGATCTCGGTCGCCTTTTGGATCACCAATTCCAACAACGCCGGCTTTTTGGGCATGGCCTGGTACAGATGGACCTCAATTTTGGATTCGGGATCGCGTTTCAATTCCTCCACCACATTGGCCAGGAGATGCTTCCGATCGATTTCGATCAGCTCGACCGAAACCTCCTTTTCATCGTTGCCGAAGACGCTGAAGGGGCTGCCTGGGCGCATGCGGAGCACCTTGGAGCATTGGAAAACGATTCGGGGATCGGTGACCTCGAGGATGTTTTTGCGGATGTCTGGGGTTGGAATGTAAAAGCGATGCATATTGCAAATAGCTACCAAATCGATCACAAATGGATGCCAGATTGACAACAAATTGACCCAAAATCAATCTGAAATCTGGGAGAAGGGGCTTAAGCTTCGGAGGCCTCCTCATTCCCCGAATAGATCTCTCTTGGCTTGGCGCCATTGGAGGGGCCGATGACCCCGTTTTCCTCGAGAATATCGAGCAGGCGCGCGGCGCGGGCGTAGCCGACGCTCAGGCGGCGCTGGAGCAGGGAGGCGGACGCCTTCCCCGTTTCGAGGATGATGGCCTTGGCCTCGTTGTACATATTATCCTGGCCCATGCCGTCGTTGCCGGATCCCACAAGCCCCGTGTCGATTCCGCCCATCGAAGATTGGGCAGGGGAAGTGATGGCCTCATTGTAGGCGGGTTCGGCGGTGAGCTTGATTTTATTGGTCACGCGTTCGACCTCTTTGCTGCTCACATAAACGCCCTGCACGCGAATGGAACGCCCAATATTCCCGGGCATGTAGAGCATGTCTCCCATGCCCAGCAAATCCTCGGCACCGATGGAGTCGATGATGGTGCGGGAATCGACGCCCGTGGCCACGGTGAAAGCGATGCGGGCCGGGATGTTGGCCTTGATGACGCCCGTGATGACATTCACGCTGGGGCGCTGGGTCGCAATGATCAAATGCATGCCCACGGCGCGCGCCATTTGGGCAATGCGGCAAATGACCGCCTCGGTCTCCTTCCGGCTCGCCTGCATCATCAAATCGGCCAACTCGTCGATGATGATCACGATCTTGAACATGCGCTTGGGCTCGGATGCGTTGTATTCGTCGATATTCCGATGGCCCTTCTCGGCAAAAAGCTGATAACGGTGATTCATCTCGGCGACGGCCCATTTGAGCGCGGTCAGCGCCTTGTCGGCCTGGGTGATGACAGGCGTGAGCAAGTGGGGAATCCCATTGTAGGGCGTAAGCTCCACGCGCTTGGGATCCACCATGATGAATTTGAGGTCTTCGGGAGAGTTTTGATAAAGAAGCGACAGGATGAAGGCGTTCATTCCGACCGACTTTCCGGAGCCCGTGGCACCCGCGATCAGAATGTGGGGCATGGCCGCCAAATCGTCCACCACCGGCATTCCGCTCACATCGCGACCCACCACCACCGAGAGCTTGGATTTGACGCTCTTGAACTCCTCGCTCTCCAGCATCTCGCGCAAATGGACCACCATGCGTTTCTCGTTCGGCACCTCGATGCCCACCAGCGCCTTGCCCGGGATGGGCGCCTCGATGCGGATGGACTTGGCCGCGAGAGCCAACGCGATATCGTCTTTGAGCGTGGTGATTTTGGTGAGCTTCACCCCCTCATGCGGTTGCAAAGTGAACTGCATGACCGAAGGGCCGATGTTCACATCCTTCATCGTGACATTGAGGCCGAACTGCGCCAACTTGCCCCGAATCCTCTCGGCATTGTCCTTCAGCGACTTGTCGCTCACGTAAACCTGGGACGTATCGTTGCTGAGCAGGTCAAGCGAAGGCAATTCCCAATGGCTGTAATCCGCCGATTTCGAAAGATCGATCGCGGGCTTCGGCTCTGTCGCCCTCTTGATCTCGTTCGGCTTTTGGATGTTGAGCCGAATCGGCTCTCGCTTCTGAACGGCCTTCTCGGCTACCTCGGGATTCACCGCCTCTTTCCCCATTCCAGGAAGCCCTTTTTTCTCCAGGGGCAAATTGGGCTTCACGATGTTCAGCTCGGATCCCTCGCCATGCGCCGGCAACCGGATGCCGACCGACAACGGCCGGCTCGGGATGAAAAAACCAATGATTTTCCTGAGCGAAATCTCGAAGGTGATCAGGATCGCGATGACAAACAGGCTCACCAGCACCGCCTTGGCTCCGGTGTCCGACACAAAAATACGGAGCAAAACCGACGAGAGAAACCCGACGTATCCACCATTGGACTCTACATTATCGAGCATCGTCTCCATGGGCACACGCATGTGCACCAGGCCAAGACCCGAGAACACCAGCAGGAAAATACCCAAATAGCGGGCGGCGTTGAACTTGATGCGCCGGGACAGGAACAGCGTGAGGCCCAGCACCGCGAACAGGATTGGCAGGGCGTAAATGCCGACCCCAAACAACAAACGCATATAGTGGTTCGCCCAGCCCCCCAAGATCCCCGCCTTGCTCGAAATCACCAAATAAAAAACAACGGCCAAGCCGATGTAAATCACGGCGCCCACCTCGCGCGCCACATGGGATTCGAGCTCAATCCGAAAATCCTTCTTGCGGGAGCGGCCGGCGGAACGGAGCGGGAGCAATTTTCGTTTGGCCATTCAGTTTGATTTTATCAGAGTTTTAGCAGAGATAGTTTACTCCTTTTGCGCTCTGAAAACAATGGCAGTGGCATATGGCCTCATCTCCGGATTCGAACACAAAAGGATCCGGTTATTTTTTCGCGCGAACCTTTTCGGCCCCGCCATCCAGTTCCCGCTTGAATTCCAAGCCGTAGATGTGCAAAAAGGCCAAGGTGAGCGTCAGCACAAAGGGGCCGAAGATCAAGCCCTTGAGCCCGAAGGAAAACGTTCCCCCCAAGATGACCAGCAACACGGCCAGCGGATGGACCGATGAAGAAGAACCAATCAAATACGGTTTCACGAAATTATCCGCGGAGCTTGTGATGAATACACTCCACAAAATCAGGAAAATGGCCGCGATCCAATGCTGGGTGACCAACAGGAAAATGACGACCGGCACCCACACCACCGCGGTGCCCACAAAGGGGATGACGGAGAACAGGGCCGCGATGGAGGCCCAGAAGGCCGCATTGTTGATGCCCACGATGTAAAAACCGAGCCCGGCCATCAACCCCTGGGCAATGGCGGCGCCGAAGATGCCGTAGATGATCCCGTAGCTCAAACGGGACAATTTGACGAACAACTCCTGGCGATATTTTTCGGACAACGGCAACAACGAATTGATATAGGCCACGAATCGCTCGCCATCCTTGAGGAAGTAGAACATGGCCATGAGGAACACGATGATGTGGAGCAGGAAGATGGAAAAATTCTTCAAAATACCCGTGACATTGCCAAGGATGAAGGAGCTGAAGGCCCCCACAAAATTCTTGGCCGTGGACATGACATCGGCGGTGGAGATGGGCACGTAGCCGCTCACCTTGGCGATCCATTGATCCACCAATCCGTTCTTCAGCATCGAAGGGATGAGATGGAT
>JACRIF010000118.1 GCA_016220125.1 Candidatus Peregrinibacteria bacterium | reverse complement strand
CACGCCGCCGGACTCGAGATCGAAGGCATCTTCGACAGCACCCCGATCCCCCACACCGGATGCCGCAAGAAGAAGGCCCGACGCGTCTAAACCTTATTTAACCGGATTTCATTATTTTCACCTATGCGATTCCTTGGACCCAAAGCAAAGCTCTGCCGCAAATACCGCGCCAACCTTTTTGGCACCGCCAAATACACCAAAATCCTTGAGAAGCGCCCAGGCAAGCCTGGCCAGCACGGATCCAAGACCAAATTTGGCAAACTCAGCGAGTTCGGATCCCAGCTTTTCGAGAAGAACAAAGCGCGCTTCCTCTTCGGTATTTCCGAGCGCCAATTCAAGAACTATGTTCTCAAGGCCCAGCAGACCAAGGGCGAGACCGGCGACACCCTCCTGCGCATGCTTGAGATGCGCCTCGACAACGTGATTTACATTTCCCAATTCGCCGTCACCCGCGTCCAGGCCCGCCAGATGGTCTCCCATGGCCATTTCATGCTGAACGGCCGCCGCGTCGACGTCCCCTCCATCCAGGTCCGCCCTGGCGACAAGATCGAGATTCGCCCCAAGGTGAAGACATCGCCCTTGTACGCCGGATTGGACAAGCTGAAGGACTTCGCCCCCAAATGGGTCAAAGTCGACTTGAAAAAGATTTCCCTCGAGGTTCTTGCCTCTCCTGAAAAGGACGAGCTCGAAAAGAGTGTCGACATCCAGGCCATTGTCGAATTCTACTCACGCTAATAACAAAAAGCCCTCCTTTAAAATCTTTAACAAATTTGGACTATGCACATCATACAAGAGGAGATCGGTCTGCCAAAAATCAAGACCGAATCCCTGGGTCCCAATCGTATCGTTTTCACCGTCAGCCCCTTGCCTTCCGGTTACGGCATGACGCTTGGAAACGCCTTCCGCCGCGTTTTGCTCTCGTCCCTGCCTGGAGCCGCGATCACGGCGGTGAAGATCGACGGAGTCACGCATGAATACACCACCCTTCCCGGTGTTCAGGACAGCATTATGGACATCATTCTGAACCTCAAGGAACTGCATATCAAAAAAGAGACCAAGGAGCCCGAGAAGATCAAACTCACCGTCAGCAAGGAAGGAGACGTGGTCGCCAAGAACATCGAATGCTCCTCCACTGTCAAAATCCTCAACCCCGAGCTTCGCATCACCTCCCTCACCAAGAAGGGGGCCAAGCTCAACATCGAAATGACCGTTGAGAAAGGCGTCGGCTACGTTCCCGTCACCCTCCGCAAGAAAACGAACAAGGAGCTCGGCACCATCATGGTGGATGCCATCTACTCCCCGGTTCGCAAGGTTCGCTACGAAGTCTCCAACACCCGCGTCGGCGAAATGACGGATCTCGACAAACTGACCATCGAAATCGAGACGAACGGCTCCATCGCCCCCCAGGACGCCCTCACCTTCTCCGCCAGCGTCCTGAAATCGTATTTCGATCTTTTCCTCACCGAGAACCAAGAGGTTGAATCCGATTTCCGCAGCAGCGTCCAGCAAGTGAAGGCCAAAGAGATGCAGGAAGAGGAGGAGGAGTCCAAGAAAGAGACCTACACCCCCATCGAAATCCTGAATTTCTCGCCCCGCACCCTGAACTCCCTGATCAACGGCGGAATCGGCTCGATCGAGCAATTGGTGAAATGCACCCCGAACAAGCTTTCCAACTTCCGAGGCTTCGGCAAGAAGGCCATGACCGAGGTTTCCGACGCCCTTGCCACCCGCGGCCTGAAACTGACCGACGAAAAAGAATTTTAATTATTTTTGGAAGGAATTCCATTCACTTCCCAGAAACGCTAATCCTCCACCCCTATGCGTCACCGAGTCAAGAAAACACGCGTCGGCCACAACCGACCCCTGTCCAATTCCATCCTGAGGAATTTGGCGACCTCGATCATCATTTACGACAAGGTCAAGACCACCAAGCTTCGCGCCACCCTGGTCAAATCCGTCCTTGAGAAATTGATCACGTCCGCCAAGCAGAACGAGCCGCACAACGCCATGAAGCTCTTGAACAGCTATTTGCTCGATCCCAAGGCTTCCGAGAAACTCATGAAAGTGTTCCTGCCCAAGTACAAGGACCGCACCTCCGGCTACGTGCGATTGACCGGCCTTGGATTCCGCGCCGGGGATGCCGCCACCATGGTCCAGGTTGAGCTTATCTAATCATTCGATTTCCTTTTTTCTTCTTTATGACACGAACCTTTATCCCCAAAGTCCCCACCAGCGCAGACCGCAAATGGTTTGTGGTGGACGCAGAGGGCAAAACCCTCGGCCATATCGCCACCAAGATCGCGGACACGCTGCGAGGCAAGAACAAGGCCACTTACACGCCCCATATCGATATGGGCGACTACGTGGTGGTCATCAATGCCGAGAAGGTGGCTTTGACCGGCAACAAAGAGGAGCAGAAGGAGCATATCCACCACACCCACTACTGGGGTCATTTGAGGCGCGCCCCCATCAGCCGTGTTCGTGCCACCCACCCGACCCGCATCATCGAACAGGCGGTCGCTGGAATGATCCACGACAACCGCTTGAAGGCCTTTATCATCAAACGGCTCAAGGTCTACGCCGGCGCCGAACATCCCCATGTCGAGAAAAAATTGATTCCTTTGTCCATCTAATCCTTCTTATTTTTCCCTATGACCCCCAAGACTCAAGAAAAAACCATTGCCAAGAAAAGCACAGAACCTTTTTTCTATGCGGTTGGCAAACGAAAGACTTCGATTGCCCGCGTGAAGCTTATTGATGGCGGCAAGGGCGTGTTCACGGTCAATGGCCAGCCCATGGAGGATTATTTCTACGGCGAGTTGATCGGTGGCGTGAAAGCCCCCCTCAAACTGGTTGAGATGGCCAAACGGTTCGACATCGACGCCGAGGCGATCGGTGGGGGCATCAGTTCCCAAGCCGATGCGGTGCGCCACGGAATTTCCAAGGCGTTGACCACGTTCGACCCCGCGTTGCGCATTATTCTCAAGCGCGCCGGATTCATGACCCGCGATTCCCGCAACAAAGAGCGCAAGAAACCAGGTTTGCGCCGCGCCCGCCGCGCCCCGCAGTGGAGCAAGCGCTAAACGCCACCAAACGAATTTTGAAACCCTCCTTGGCCCCTATGCCCAGGAGGGTTTTTTGATCCATGTGGTGTCTTCCCCACTGGCTTATGCCTTGCCAATGTCCTCTCGATTCGCTAAACTGAGGATAGGTTTTAAGTTTAAAATTTATATAAACACCTATGAAAATTTACAAGCATGCGTTAGCCATATTGGCTATCGCCTTTACGTATTGCCTGACCGCATCCAGCACGTATGCGGCTACTTCGCCAGGTCTTGGTTCGTTGAGCACCTTTGGTATCGTTTCCGATACCTCCACCAATTCCAACACCGCCCCTTATACCATTGTCACTGGAGCTTCATGTGGCACTACGCTGACTGTGCCACGACCTTTGACAATCACTGGTGGCGTAGAAGAAACTCCTTGCGCCCCCGCAAAGGGGACAGACCAAACCGCTGCCAAGGCGGATCTGAACCTTCAGGCCGCCGCCATCACCTGTATGAATATCGGCCCAGCCCCCGCCCTAAATGCGGTTGATATCGACGGCGCCGGCCCCTTGCCCCCAGGAACCTTCATTCCTGGTTGCTACAAAAGCGATAATTCCATGGATATCACTTTGGGCACCACGGTAACCCTGAGCGGTGCTGGAACCTACATCTTCAAATCGGGAGGAGCGCTTACCACAGGTGCCGATTCGAAAATCGTTTTGGCCAATGGAGCCTCCGCCTGCGATGTATTTTGGAATCCCGTTGGTGCCACAACCATTGGGGCATATACGGGTGCATTGCCCAATCCGGACACTTCGTTCGTGGGCAATATTTTCCGTGGTGATGGCGCCGGCTTGAGCATCACCTTGGGTCATTTTTCAACTCTATTGGGACGAGCGTTGGCTTTTGGTTCCACTGTAACGACGGATGCCAACACAATCACGGTTCCGACTTGCGCCGCACCCGCTGGAGGAGGAAAAGGCCACGAGGCAACGATCAACGTCGTCAAAACCGTGATCAACGACAATGGCGGAACCAAGAAGGTTTCAGACTTTCCATTGTTCGTGAATGACACCTCGGTTTCGTCCGGCGAAACCAACTTCTTCCCCGCCCCCGCCGATGCCTATTGGATCACGGAGGCCAAAGATTCCAACTACGCTCAAACCTTCTCAGGGGATTGCGACAAGAATGGAAGTCTTGGCGCCTATCCGGGACAAAGCTACTTCTGCATCATCACGAACAATGACATCGGAGCCCCCGTGGTGGTTCCCCCGGTTCCGCCACTCATCGATGTTGTCAAAGTGCCGAGCCCCCTATCCCTTCCCGGAGGTCCTGGTATGGTGAAGTACACCTACACCCTTACCAACATCGGAACGGTTCCCGTGACGGATATCACCATGGTCGGCGACACCTGCAGCCCCATTGTTTTGGCTTCGGGCGACACCAATTCCGACCACAAGCTCGACTTGAATGAGGTCTGGGTGCACACGTGCTCCACGAAACTCACGGAAACCCACACCAACACGGTCGTCGCCACAGGATGGGCAAATGGCATTAGCGCGGTCGATGTGGCCAGCGCTACGGTCGTTGTTGGCAAGCCCCTGGTTCCGCCGTTGATCCACGTGACGAAGCATCCGAACCCTTTGACGTTGTCGGCTGGAGGCGGTTGGGTCACCTACACCAACAAGGTCACCAACCCCGGAACGGTTCCCCTGAGCAATGTTCGGCTTTCGGATGACAAGTGCGACCCTGTTAAATTCGTTTCTGGCGATCGGAACAATGATTCAAAACTGGATCCGAACGAGACCTGGACCTACTCCTGCCGTTCGAACCTCACCGCCACCACGACGAACACGGTGGTCGCCCGTGGCGAGGCCAACGGATTCACGGTGCGAGACTTCGCAGTCGCCACTGTGGTTGTGGCCACCGCGGTTCCGAAACTGCCCAACACAGGTTTCGCCCCCGTGGATAGCGTGCTTATTTGGCCCGCCTTCGCCTCCGGCTTCCTTGCGCTCTCGATTCTTGTTTACCTCCTTCGGAAAAAACAAACCCTGTAATTGAACCATGAAATTAAAATTGGTTCTTGTCGCAGGTTTGATGCTTCTCGGTTCCGGTTGCGCTTTTAATCCCCCTAATTCGGCAGAATCCACCGTGGTTCCGCCCATAGCCAAAATGAGTTATCACACCAACATCATTCAGGACACTCAAAGCAATGAAAATTTCCGTCGTGTCCTGTTCACCGGCCAGAAGAGCCAATTGGTTGTGATGACCATTCCCCCTGGAGGAGAAGTGGGGGAGGAAACGCACAAATACACCGAACAAACGCTTTTCTTCCTCTCTGGAACGGGGGTGGGCAGCCTCGACGATGAGACATTCCCGATCGGGCCTGGCGACGTGGTGGTGGTGGTCCCTGGAACCAAGCACAATTTCCGGAACACCGGAAAGGATGCCCTCAAGCTGTACACCGTCTACGCCCCGGCCAACCATATCGATGGTCGTGTGCATCGCACCAAGGCCGAAGCGGATGCCGATCTGGCGGACGAGGCCATCGGTGAATCGGCACCGAAATAACCGTTGTTTTCAGGGGTTCCCCAATGTAAACAAACAAGAGCCAGACGAATTGTTGCCTGGCTCTTGTGATTAACACTTTTTATGAATCAAGTGCGATTGAAAATCCTCTCGAGACGGGCATTCCCCATTTTTCTTGGGATTACCCTTCTGGGTGCGATTTTCCTGAATTTTCTCCCCTGTGGGGATGTTCAAGCTGCCTTGGTTCACGCGAGCGAAATTGCCCCTTTTAGCGATGTTTCGATTAAGCGAGCGGACTTCACGGCGATCCAATACGTTCAGTCCAACCACATTGTTGAGGGGTATTCGGACGGCACCTATCGCCCCGACAATCCGATCAATCGAGCCGAATTCACCAAAATTGTCATCCAGTCCTATTTCCAGGATCAGGCCAGAGGGTCCGAGTGCTTCCCGGATGTCAGCATGGAATGGTACGCAAAATATGTTTGTTTCGGCAAAGATCGCGCTTTTATCGCCGGTTACCCGGATGGGAAATTCTATCCGGCCAACGACATCAATTTTGTCGAGGTTTCGAAGATTTTGGTGAATGCCAGCGGAACCCCTGTGACGCCCGACCCGCTTGTGTGGTACAAACCCTTTGTGGATCAGCTGGCCCTCGCCAACGCCATCCCTGTTTCCATCACCAGTTTCACCAAGAAAGTGACGCGCGGGGAAATGGCGGAGATGATTTACCGCCTCAGGGCCGATATCCGTGACAAGGCCTCCAAAACCCATGCTCAATTGGTTATTGAAAACTCCTCCCCGCAAGAGCAGGCGGCGTTGGGATTGCCGGTACGGCTTAAAATTCCCGTAATTCATGTGGATTCCGCTATCGAGTATGTCGGCCTTACCCCCGAGGGAGCGGTGGGTATTCCGATCGATCCCGACAACGCCGCCTGGTACGATCTTAGCCCCCGCCCGGGGGATCTTGGCAGCGCGGTGATCACCGGACATGTGAATTGGTTCTACGGCGCCAAGGGGGTGTTTGAAAACCTGAGCAAGGTGAAGCCGGGCGATCGGATTCTTGTGCAGGATATCCAAGGCAACGCTATTTCTTTTGCGATTCGCGAAATCCGCAACTTTGACGCGGCCGCGGTCGCGACCGACGTCTTCAGCTCGAACGATGGGAAAGCCCATCTCAACCTCATCACCTGCGAGGGGGTGTGGGACAAGCGCGCCCAACAGTACACCCAACGCCTGGTCGTGTTTGCCGAGAAAGTGGATGAATAATCCCGTTAGGACTTTGAATGCTTTTTCACCTGGTCCATCACGGACAGGAAGAATTCCTTGTCCTTTTCATGCGTCAGACGCTCCGCGACCTCCTCTATTTTGATCCACAGGGCCTCGGGGTTGTCCGAATCGATCGGCTTCAATTTTTTTTGCTTGGTCGTGAACAGGAACATCGCTATTTTTTTCATCTCGAAACTTTCCCCTTTTCCGCGGATCGCGATTTTCGATCGCTCGATAACGCCCAATTCCCCAATCAAATCGAGGTGCTCGATTCCCGATTCCTCCCAGATTTCCCGCATGGCCGCCTCCAATTCGGTTTCGCCTTTTTTAATGCCCCCTTTCGGAAACGACCAAGACACTTTTTGGCTTACCAAAACCACCTCCCCCTTTTTATTGAGCACGATTCCACCGGCGCTGAATTTTTTCTTGATTTCCTTTTTCATGGGGGGCAGATCAGAGGCTCGGATTGGCAATTGGGGTCGGCTCCTTCGCGTTGATTTTGAAGGCGGGCCAGCTGTAGGAGTACCGGTTTCCAGGGCTCCAGACGACAAAGTCGTTGGTGCCGGCGTCGAAGGCCGCTTGGACCTGCTCATCCATGAACCAGGAGCCGAAGCCGCTCACCTTGAGCGGAAATCCTTGGATCCACGTGCGGATTTCAGCCTTTCCGCCCGAAGCGTCCACAAACCTCTTGATGGAATCGTGCACGATGTCGTAGGGCGCATTGTGGGGGTTTTTGTAGCCATTGAAGCCCGTGCCGAAGTGAGAAGGGTAGGTCATGGGATAAATGGCATCCACCACTTGGGCAATGGCGCCCGGGTCCTGCCCCACGATCTTCCAGTCCACGTTTCCCCACACGACCACTCCGAACACATCGGCCCCGACCGCCATGCCATAGGTGCTCGCAATCGCCTTTGCCTTGCTCAGATAATCGACAATGATCTCCGAGCGGGTGAATTTGGTCTCATCGTAGGAATAATTGTAGTTGTTGTGATTCGCCGCGGGAAAACGGACATAGTCGAATTGCACCTCGTCGAATCCCATCTCGCCCAACTCCCTCACGATGGAATAGTTCATGTCCTGCACTTCCGGCAACGAGGGGTCCAGCCATTTTTCAGGGTAGTAGCCCCCCCATTTGTTCTTGATCCTCCATTCCGGCCTTTTCGAGGCGACATAGGGAACATTGAAGGTCACTTGCCGCGCAATCACATACACCCCTTGCTTGTGGAGCTCCTTGATCCGTTCGGGCAGGTCATTCAGCCGGCCGCTGCCCGGATTCACTTTTCGGAGGGTTTCCGTTTTTGGATTGAACGCCAACAGACCTCCCCCGTGCTGAATATCCAACACAATGGCGTTGCCACCCCTTTCAACCAAAGTGGTGATCAGCCCTTTTCCATAGGTGCTGGCCATGGTTTCAACGGTCATGTAGATGCCTTTCAGGGATTTTGGCTGCACCTTTGGCGTGGGAGCCACCACCACGACCCCTGACGCCTGGCAAAGGCCCACCAGAATCTCGGGGCACAATTTACCGCTGATGCCAACCGACACCCCCACGATAGACCCCAATCCCAGGAGCGCTGAGAGCGAAAGCGAAAGCCATTTATTTGATTTCCGGTTTTCCATAACTATTCAGTGCTACAGTGCTACAGTGCTACAGTGCTCAAGCGTCCAGCAAGAACCAATTTTGCTGTCTCTCGTTGAAAAAGTAAATGGAACCGTTCTCGTCCGTGACGATTTTCGAGATCGGGAAATCATATTTGACTGTGATTTCGCTTTCCGCCTTGCTGTCAAAATCGTAGGCTTTGACCGTGGTCTTGTTTTCCTTGGCGTCCTCAATCGCGTAAATCAGTTTTCCATCCCGACTCCATACCGCTTTTTCAAGGTTTACCCCCAGATCCACTGATTCCGGAGTCAGGGTTTGGCCCATCAGGCGGTGGATTTTGTTTTCCGGGTCATTGACCAACACAAAATCCCCTTGGTTGGACCACATGAAATGGCTGGGGTCGAACGCCATGACGGCCTTCTTCTTCGAGGTGGATTGAAGATCGATCCGGTACAAATCCCTTCCCGCCACACCGAGAACCAGGGCTTGGCTCGGAGCCCACACCCATCGCAGGGGAATCGGGCCTTTGGCGATTGGGGTGATGGTTTTCACGACGTTGTTCGACCACAGCTTCAATTTTTCATCAGCCGGGTCCCAGAAGGCCATTTTTTCACCCTGCGGATCCCAGGCGAACGACTCGACGCCCTGATTCGCGAGCGCTTCCGGCAACGGTTTCTCCTGTTTCTTTTTTTCGGCGGGGACCACTTGGCTTT
>JACRIF010000117.1 GCA_016220125.1 Candidatus Peregrinibacteria bacterium | reverse complement strand
CGATTCCCCCCAGGGCCGACCCCCCGATTCCCAAGACCACGATATTCTCCCATTGCTTGTTTTTTTCCGCGAACGCCTCAATCGCTCGGCTCATTTTCAGATCATCCGGAAGATCCAGAAACGAATAGCCGACCGTTTTCTTGTCCTTGAAAATGGTTTCCACCAACGGCTGGTTTTTTTTCAAAAAATTCCTCAAAAAAGCCTTGTCCAAGCCATGCTTGGGGCCAATTTTCGCACTCAAACTATTTTGATAATCCACCTGGATCATTTTTTGGTTTTATTTTCCCACCGCTGATTATAGACGATTACGCTCTAAAAAATAAAGGGAATTATCCCTGCTTGAGGAAGTATTTGATGATGTCCTCGGTTTTTTGCATTTTTGCCGGCATTTCGGAGAGGGTTTTGACCACATGGTATTTTTCATATCCGAGGCTGACCAATGCCAGCACCGCCTCCTCGTTGTAGGCTGCCGTCCCCTTGGAGTCCTGCCTGAGGCTCATCGGGATGACCTTGCTCTTTAGCTCCAGGATCAGGCGCTCCGCGGTTTTCTTGCCCAATCCCTTGATTTTGGTCAGCATGGCGATGTCTCCCTCCACAATGGCCTGTTGGGTCATGTGGACCGGCGCCGAGAGAATATCCATGGCCGTTTTCGGGCCGATTCCGCTCACGCTCAACAGCTGCTCAAAAAAAGCCAACTCCTCCTTTTTCGAGAAGCCATACAGCGAAATGTCGTCCTCGCGGACTGTGGTGTGCAGGAACAGTTGTATTTTCTGGTCGATTTGGGCCTTGGCCAGCACCTCGGTGGGAACCGAAACCTTGTAACCGAGCCCCTGGGTCAGCACCACCAGGCTTTTCTCGTTTTTGTCGATCAGAAGACCGTTGATATAGGCGAACATAGGAGAATGGTTAGATGCCCTCATTCTAATGATTCGCGCCCGATTTTGAAAGCCACAAGCGAACCTGCCCTAGGACTCAGCAGTCAGAACTCAGAAAACAGCTGAATCCTGAGTCCTGTGTGCTGTTTTCACCCTTGTTTTCAGAGTGAAAATTTGGTATAATATAAGGATTTACAAAATGATCAAAAAAGAGGCGCAACAATTCGGGTTCCTGGCCACGGCGCTCATCGCGCTGGTTGTTGTGTGCTCGGGTCAGGTTTTTGGAGAGACCCCCGTTGCCGGAATCCCGCTTCAGGGGGATGCCTCTATTTTTCCTTTCGCGAGCGAAAGCGCCCCCACCCCCGATTCCTCCAAATACACCGAGAGCCTTTACGAGATCACGGACCAGGGGGTCAAAAACCCGACCGGCGAATTGATCCAAACCCCGACCGAATCCACGTCTTCCCCTGAAAAGCCAGTTTTGCCCGGCGCCGGCGATGCTGTGGACTCGCTTGAGGAATACCAAGCGAGCATTGTGTCGAATTGGGGAGGTAAGCGCGCCTTCACCCAACTTCGCCTGGATGAGATCAAAAAAAACCTTGCCGAGGAGAGCCAGCAGTTTGGCGCTCTGAGCAAGAAGGTTCGGCATCTCGAGAAGGCGTTGGAGCCTATCCAGAGGCAAATGGAATCCCTGAATGGGGAGATCGACCTTTTCAACCAGCAGATCTCCGAATCCAAGGCCAAAATCAAGGCGGTTGAATTCCAGATCGTCGAGAAACAACTGACCCTCAAGGATCTTTTTTACGAACAGAGGAAGTCCCAAGTCGAATTGAGCGCCCAGCAGAAAGTGGTGCTGGACTATATTCTTTTGGTGTACCAGGAGGACGAGAAATTCAGAAACGCCCTCGACAACGGCTCCAGCACCTTGAAGTTGCTTTTGGCCGACACCAGCGTCAGCGAGAACCTGCTCGGGAAGGAGTACCTCAGCGTTTTGGAGGAAACCGGACGCGAGGTGTTTTACGACCTGCATCGCAAAAAATTGGCCTTGGAGGAAAAGCAGGCCAACATCCAGAAGGAGCAGGCCGTCCTGGAGGACTTGAACCAATCCCTGTACCAGGAGCGAACCATCATGGAGCAAAATCGGCAGACGAAGAAGGCCTTGCTTGAGGAAACCCAAGGCAAAGAGGAGCAATACCAGCAATTGCTCGAGGAATCCCTGAAGCAACAGCTGGAATCGGCCATCCAGATCCAGAACATGCGGGAAAACGTCGATTTCATCACGGAGAAGCTCAAGCTTTTGGATGAATCCCTGGCCGAGGCCAAGACCTTGACCCCTCCCGATGCGGTTCCCGGGACCTCCGCCCCGACTCCCGACGCAACCGAACCCCCCGCGTCCGTCGCGCCCGCGGAACCCGCACCCGAGGCGCCCGCCCGCCTCCATCCGCTTAGCTGGCCGGTTCCCCCGAACGCGATCACCGCCTATTTCCATGATCCGACCTATCCCTCGCGCTGGGGAGTCCATCAGGCGATCGATATCCGCGCCAAGCAATTCACCGAGATCCACGCGCCCGCGAATGCCTATGTTTTCCAAACCAAAGACAACGGCATGGGTTACAGCTACATTATTTTGGCCCACAAGAACAAGCTCATCACGGTTTATGGCCACGTCACCGAGATTCTGGTGAAGGCCGGCACGGTGGTGAAGGAGGGGGATGTCATCGGACTCAGTGGCGCAACCCCGGGAACCAAAGGCGCGGGCTACCAAACCACCGGCCCCCATTTGCACTTTGAAGTTTGGCGCGACGGCTCCGCCGTGAACCCCTTGGATTATCTGCCTGTCGAATTGCTCCCCTTGGAATACATTCCGGACGACTATCTCAAGCAATTGGCGCCAACGATGCCATCCTCCAAGTAGATCCCCGATGGATCACCCATAGATTACAAATGGATACCCATTGATCGTGTATTCCGGTTTGCTAGTTGGGTTTCACCATCACCACGTATTCGCCTTTCGGATTTCCAGCGGGAAGTTTTTTTTGGATGTCCGCCACGGTGCCACGGAAGAACGTCTCATGGATCTTGGTGAGCTCCTTCGCGACCGCCAGTTGGGTGTCGCGTTTCAGGACTTTTTCCAGTTCCGACAGGGTTCTGAGCAGGCGATGGGGCGATTCGTAGAACACCACGGTGTAAGGGGAGTCGGCTATGGCCTTGAAGAGGGTTTGGCGGCCCTTTTTGACCGGGAGGAAACCCAAATACAGGAATTTGTCGGTGGGCAGGCCCGAGGCGCACAGCGCCGTCACGACCGCGGAGGGTCCTGGAACCGGGACGACTTGAATTTTATCCTTGAGCGCGGCTTGGATGAGCACATACGCCGGATCGGAAATGCCCGGGGTGCCCGCATCGGAAATCAGGGCCACGGATTTCCCCTCCACCAAGGCCTCGATGATTTTCTCTACCTTGGTGACTCCGCTGTGGCTGTGGAACGAGATCGTGGGTTTTCGGATGCCGTAGTGGTTGAGCAGGATGGAGGAATGGCGCGTGTCCTCGCACGCGATCCAATCGACGGTTTCCAAAATCCGCTTGGCCCGAAAGGTCAAATCCTCCAAATTTCCGATGGGGGTGGCGATGATGTAGAGGATGCCATTCATAAATTAAGAGTGATGAATTAAGAGTTAAGAGTTTTAGCAAACCCATCCTTCTTAACTTCAAATTCATCATTGGTTATTGGTGCGACAGCAAATGCAGGTGGATGTGCATCACCTCCTGACCCCCTGCGCGACCGACGTTGAACAGCGTCTGGTAGCCTTCCAATTTCAAACTCTTGGCGATGTCGCGCGCGACCAGGAACATTTTACCCACCAGAATCTCATCCTCCTCGTCCTCCTTCAGATCCTTGATCGTCTCGATATGCTTCTTGGGCACGATCAGGATGTGGGTTTTCGATTTGGGGTGAATATCCTTGAAGGCGACCACGTTCCCATTCTCAAACAGGAAATCGGCGGGGATTTCCTTGCGGATGATTTTGCAGAAAATACACATGGATAAAATAAGTTAGGACTCAGTAAACAGGACTCAGAACTCAGCTAAAGATTTTTCGCTCCCTCCGTACTTTCTGGAACTTTGGGCTGGGTGGGGGAGGAGGGGATTTGGAAAGCCTCCTTCAGCTCCTGCTGGAGGTCGGTGGCGGTCTCGGGAAGCGTGACCCCCGCGTCCTTTTCCCTCTTTTTCAAGGTTTGGCTGATGGCGCGCTGGATGTTCTCGAACGGTTGCGCTCCGATGAGCATGAATTCGTTCACGATGACGGTTGGCTTCACCGACACCATTTTTTCAGACGCGTAGCGGATGTCGGACTCGATTTCGGTTTGGAATTTTTTGCCTTCCACGCAGGATTTGAATGCCTTGGTGTCCAGATTCAACTCCTTTGCCCATGCCAGCAGGGGCTTGTCGCCGATGGCATCCGGGTTTTCGTGGAGTTTCGAAAACATGCCCCAGAATTCGTTTTGTTCGCCGGAACACTTGAGCCCCATGGCGGCCAGCGCCAGCATTTCGTCATTGATGTCCGGGATGAATCGCACCCGAAGCTCGATCTCGCCCGTCTCCTTTTCCAGATTTCGGATCTTGGGCAACGTGTTCAGCGCGAAATCCGCGCATCTCGTGCACCGGAGATCGTCGAACACCTCGATCCTCACTTTATCCGTGAACAACGGTTCCCGTTGGCGAATGATCGTGCCAAAGGAGGGGATTGCCTCGTCCTTCACGATTTCAACCGGCTGGTTGTGGTAGCCCATCACCAGCAGGAAGCCGAACACGAGGCTGACGAACGATGATGAGTAGAGAGTTCTCATGGCTTCAATGTAACAGTTTGAACTCTCCATTACAAGCTTTGCCGATCCATAGGAAATCCACTTTTCCACGCACGTTTTTCGGAATTTTCCCAATGCCTATTTTCCGCTTCGAATAGCCAATGAGGGCCGGTCCCATGCCGGCCATTCGAATTTTCGACCACCCTATTGTGTCCATGTTGTCCATGATTTTTTTCAAATCCGGGAAATGGGCCACGGCCACGGATTCAATATTCCGACCGTTTCGGGACGCATTTTCGGCCAACCATTCGCGATCCAGGCGGATCGTTTTCGGAATCACCACCACGACCCACGGCTCCTCCGGTTTTTTCCTCGAGCCCCTGAAGTGGGATTCCATCATTTTGCCCATGATCGGATCGATGGCCTTCGCCTCCGAGGCCAATTCCTTTTCCGAGAGGCCCAATCTCCACAATTGATTGAGGGCCAGCAACGTCCCCACGGCGTTGGCCGTTTGAGAATGAAGCCCTTTTCCGGGGGGGCAGTTCTTTTGCACCCCAATCCGCACCCCCGCTTTTACCGGCATG
>JACRIF010000116.1 GCA_016220125.1 Candidatus Peregrinibacteria bacterium | reverse complement strand
GAGCAGTTGCCCGTTGCGATACAATCTCACGCCGTCCACGGCGGTGAGCCCGCTTTGATTCACATCAAACACCAATCGGCCCAGGCTGGCCGACGCCGATGACACCGTAAAATCAAAGACCGTATTGTCGCCATTGAACAGGCTCCGATTTTCCTTTTCCGGGATGGCGAACTCCAAAACGCTTTCCTTGACCACAGTCTCGTTGATCGACGTGCTCGTCATCTGCAACGACCCCAGCGAATGAACGGTGGCGTCGGAGACTTGGCCGACCGCCTCGAACGTCGATGCGTTGTTCGCCACGTCCTGGATCCCCAGGCGGAACGTTTTGCCCGAAAATTGCTCGCCATGGGTCTTCGGATCGACCGGTTCCACATAAAGCTCCAGCATGGCGATTCCTCGACTGGGAATGTAAAAATCCATCCCTGAAAAGGCGGCTTTGCCATTGGAGTAGGGCACCGCAATGACCTTGAGCACCCCGGCCTGGTCCGGATATCGGACATAGACTTTTTCGACCGCATCGGTCGCCTCGGTCGGATCGAGGTCGAAACCGTCATTGGCAGTGTCATTCACCGCCGTCAATTTTTTCACCACCCATGCCTCAAGCAGGCTTTTGAACTCGTAGCGCGCAACGAGCCGGCTTCGCTCGCTCAAAGCAACGCCTGGGTTCGGAACCGCATTCCCCCCAGCACCGTCCACGCCCTGCGCGGGGGCCGTTTTTTGAATCTGGATCTGACCGTTTTTGCCGATAAAACGATTCCGCAGATCGCCACCTTGCCTGATCTCGATCCTGAAATGGACGGAGCCCGCGCTGATTTTATTCTTTTCGAAAAAATCACCCGGAACTTTCCAATCCACGGAATAGATTCCGTTCGCCTGCTTTCTGATCACCGAGCCCAGGCGGATCCTCTTGAACTTCGGCCCCAGCAGGCTCACCACCATGGGCTGGCGCAACGAGGGGGAAAAGCCGGACGACCATTCGATTTTGACCCCATCGCCGGGCGCGTAGGACGACTGCCCAGCCACCGGAGAGAGTATCACCACGCCCGACGCATCCGCCTTGGCGCTGAGCGCGGTCAGCATGAAAACGGGGGCGGCCACCACCAGAACGCCAAAGATCCAGAATTTCAATTTCATAATCTTTAATGTCAATTCATCCTAAATAATAGCCGATTCATTTTTCCCGAACAAGCGCGCAATAAATTCCCCGTATAAAACAACGGAGTTTTTTCAAACCCTCACAACCGCATTCCCATCCAAGAACAGGTCGAGACTATTTCTTCTTGTTCTTGTCCTGTTTCGGCTTCTTGACCTCTTTCCTGCGGGCATTGTTTCCTTTGGCCATATGATTTTTGTTAATGGTTTGGCGACTATGCGCGCCAACTGCGAAACGAATTATAATAAAAATTTTTCAATTTTCCTAGGGAATCGCAACCAGGTCGACCCGAACGGTTGCGCCGGTTCCATTGGCACCCACCAGCGTGTAGTTGCGCCCTTTCAGGCTCAGCGTTGAGCCCCTCACTGTTCCGAGGCGCACCTCGTCAGAGGCGCCGTTTTGCGTCGCAATGAACAGCGGGGAAAGCTCCCCCTGCCAGATGCACTGGACCCCGGCGGGACAACGCGAATCGTTGATCTCCTTGAGTTTCAACGTCATGCCGTCCGGGAAAACGACCGAGTCATTCACGCGCATGGAAACCGGTTTTCCATAAGGGGTTGTTTTGACCGACGTCCCATCGGAAGGCGTGGGCTCTTTCACAGGGTCGGATGGTGGTTCACTTGGAACCACCGGTGGCTTGACCAACGGGCAAGGAGCAAAGGAACAATCCGCACCTGTTCGCCCCACGGACGAACCGTCGGGGCACAACTTCGCCTCCAACGTGCATGGTTTGGGACTTTCCACCTGAGGACAGGGTGCGAACGAGCAGTCGGGGCCCGTGCGCCCGACCGCCGAACCGTCGGGGCACACTTTCGCCTCCTCGGTGCAGGCCACGGGCCGTTTCACCTCCACCTTCTGACACCCCTGAAGCGTGAAAAGCCCACCTGACACAAGGAGGATGAGCGCCAGTGAAAAAAGTTTTTGATTCATAGGTTGAGTTTATTTGCCTCATCATACCATCGCCGAGCCCCGGAGCTCAAATCAACGTCTGGTCGCCGGGTGTCTCGACGATCGGCACCTCTTTCGCCTTTGCCCTTTGATTGAGCATTAAAATCGCCAACGATGCCAACGAGAGCGCCCCGCTGATCAGAAAAGGCCAACGGACGTGCGACACGAACAGCGCACCGGCCAAAAAGGGGCCAATGATCATGGCCAAAGACATGGCCGAGGTCATGGCGCCCAGCACCTCGCCCCGACGCTCATGCGCCGTGCCCACAATCTGCGAGGTCAGCACCACGCGCAACACGGATTGGCCGAATGTCACGCCGATCAAGCCTGCGATAAAAATTCCAAGGATTGAGGTGCTCATGAGCGCGAATCCGACGGTGAAGACGCCCGTCATCAAAAGCTCCAACTGAGACTCCTTGAACCTTTTTAGCCAAAATCGTGACAGCAGGAACCCCTGGTTCAAGGTGATGATCACACCCACACCGGTGAGGAACAAGCCCGAAGCGAACGCGCCGAACGAGAAAACCTTGCCCAGATACAGCGCGAAGACGCTCTGCTGGACCGAGACCGCGAAACCGAACAGGAACCAGACCACGAATCGGGGCAAAATCGCCTGATCCCTTAAAATCCGGAGGATCGGCATAAACGGATTGAGGGAAATTTTGGATTCGGTTTTCCGATGCGTGTGCGTTTCGGGCAGATTGAAAAGGGCGTTCAGCATGTTCAGGGTCGCCATGCCACCGACCAGCCAAAAGGGAAAGGTGGGCGAAATGCGACTGAGCAATCCTCCGATCGCGGGGCCGACCACGAAGGCGATCCCGAAGACCGCGCCGATGAGCCCCAGGTTTTTGGCGCGCTCCTTTTCGTCCTTGGCGATATCGGACATGATGGCTTGAGCTGTTGAAAAATTGCCCGCGGCCAAGCCATCGATGGTGCGACCCAGGAACAGGAGCCACAGATGGGTGGCACTGGCGAAAACGAGCCATCCCACCGCGGTGCTGAAAATGCTCGCGATCATGACCGGGCGCCGGCCGTATTTATCCGACAGCGACCCCAGCAACGGGGCGCTGAAAAAGGAGAAAAAGGCGAACACGCAAAACAACAATGTAATCGTGAACGCGGACACGCCAAACGATTCCACATAGAAAGGCAACGTGGGGATGATGATGCCCATGCCGAGCACATCGACGAACACGGTGGCGAGGATGACGAATTTTTTATTCATGGGAAGGTTGATATGAATACGTTTTTTGAACCGATGATTCCGCCCGCAAAGCAGATCACTGGATTATCACCCAAGTGCATTTTTGACGCAACCCATTATACCCATTTCAGAGCCCTCACCCCGTCTCCGCCCTGCACATTCGCTGGTTCGGAGCCAGCCCTCTCCCATGTCTGGGCGAGGGTGTGCATTTTGTATTCGGACTATAATGAACCACTCAAAAGTTTCTCCTCCTCGCATGAGGAGGAGTCCCCCGAAGGGGGGAGGTGGTCCTGGTACGAATTATTTCCCCTCTAATATGAATGCGAATGCCCTTGGCACCCCATCGGTCCGCAATCCCCTTCCCCTTCGCGCGCCATTAGGACGGCAACGGCTGTGGTCAAAGGGACGCCGAGGACGATTCCAATCGACGAGACCAATGTGCGCACCACCTCCTCGGCGACTGCTTCGATGCTCACGGCGTACCCCATCTGCACCCCGCCGTTCATGGAAAGGAGCAGCATCAATGGCATGGCCGCGCCCGCATAGGCCAACACCAAGGTGTTGATCACCGCGGAAATGTGGTCGCCCCCCACCCCCATCGCCTTCCGGTACAACTCAACGCCTCCCAATTTTGGATTGGCGGATTTGAGGGCGAACACCGTGGAGGCCTGGGTGATGGCGACATCGTCCAAAACTCCGATGGCCGCGATCATGATTCCGGCGATGAGCAACGACACCAGGTCGATGCCTGACCCCAAATCCTGTTTCAGGAACGCCGACTCATCCGATGAAAAACCAGAAAATCCGAGGGAATGCACCGACAACTGGGCCAAAATGCCAACCACCAACAGCGACAGCGAAATGCCGATGATCGCGGCGAGCATCTTACGGTTGAATCCGTAGGAAACATAAAAGGACACCACCAAAATCACGATGGATCCGATCAGGGAAACACCGATCGCGTTGTGCCCCTGCAAAATCGCGGGAATCACCAACGAAAAAATGATCCCCAGGCTGAACAACAATCCGACCAGCGCCCGAATCCCCTTCCATCCGCTCACCAGGACCACCATCGAGGCGAACAGGAGGGCCAGGAGGGCCAGCCCCCTCGACTTCGAAACGCCGACCACGGAAAACGTCTCGTCCTGCCCCCCATCCAAAATGGGCTCCAAATAAAGGGTGTCCCCTTTCGCCACCGGCGAAAATTCGTTCCGCACCGACACCACCCGCCTCTTGCCGTTTTCGATCAGGCCCACGGACAGGCGCTGAACCTTGGATGATCCGAGGTATTCGATCTCCCCCTCGGGCGCCACGGTTTCCTCGACCACCCTCAACACTTTTCCCTGGATCGCATTGGAGTCGGCGCGCTTCGGCATCCCACCCAACGCCCCAGGCCAAACCACCATGACCAGTGAGGCCACCAGCACCGCGAACGTGACAAGCGAATGGGAACCGATCGGCTTCTTGCGCATAATGTGTTGGATTAATTTGAACCGCAACGCCCATGCTACCATTTCCCCCTGAAATCCGCATTCCGAATTTCGCCCACCCTAACCCCTTGAAAATCCCCCACCAACTGGTAAGCTAGTTTGGCCTATTTCCTAAAAACAAACCTATGGCCGACCTGAAACCCCTCGAAATCGAAAAAACCCTCACCAAGATCGTCGAGCTGAAAGACAAGCTCGTGGGCGTGAAGGAGGTTTTGAAAAGCTACAAAATCACCTCGGACCGCCTAAAACAGCTGAAACAGGCCAAGAAGGAAATGAGCGAACAACTGGAGGAGGAAAAACGCCGCATCGAGGATGAATTCTTGGCCGACAAGGACTACGAGCAGGCCAAAAACGACGAGCTAAACCTCAAAAACGACCTCAAGGAAAAGGACGCCGAACTCCGCGAGCACCTCTCCAAGCTCAACGTGACCCAAAGCCTTTCCACCTACGACTACAACATCAAGGGCGAGCCCTTCAAACTCCAAGTGCAACGCGCGGTGAAAGTGTTCATCAACGGGAAAGAGGAGAAATAATTAATTCAATTACGAATTACGAGTTTCAAATTACGAGTTTTTGATTCGTAATTCGTAATTCGTAACTTGAAATTCGCACAATGACCAATGGCTCAAGATTGCATTGGGTCGATGCGCTCCGCGGATGCCTCATCCTGATGATGGTGGTGTACCATTTCGCGTTCGACGTCGATTATATGGCGCTGGGCACCGTGGATGTGTTCACGGGGGCGTGGCTTGTCTTCGCCCGATTCATCCAATTCGGATTCCTGAGTTTGGTCGGCCTTTCGCTGTTCCTATCCTACCGACATTCGGCCTACCCTCTTTTCCTGAAACGGCAGGCCTCCCGCGTCCTCATGGTTTTGGGGGCCGCCCTGCTTGTGACCGTTGGCACCTGGCTGGCGGTTCCCGAAGCCTTCGTGCGGTTCGGCATCCTCCATCTGGTCGCCTTCTCAATTCCCATCGCCTCGCTCCTCATCGCCTCGATCCCCCTGACCCTCGCCGGGATTTTTTTGTCGCTGGCGATGTGGATCGGCTTCCCGAGCCTGCATCTTGAGACCTCGTTTCTCATCCCGTTTGGAATCACCCCGCCGGATTTTTACACGCTCGACTATTTCCCGCTTTTCCCGTGGCTTGCGGTCGTTTTAACGGGAACGTTGGTCGGCCGGCTCCTTGAGCATTGGAAATGGCTGGAACCCTCAAAAGAGCCGCTTCAAAGCCCCCTGCTCGAAACCCTCGGCCGGCACTCGCTCCTGATCTACCTCCTCCACCAACCCGTGCTTATTGGAATCCTCTGGGTCTCAATCCACGTCTGATTCCCCGCGGCCCCCGAAATGCGTGGAGATGAGGCCGTTGATGACAATGGCGATGGTGAAGAACGTGAGCACCCCTTGGGAAATCATGAGGATTTTCGCGGAGGCTGAAACCGGAACGATATCCCCGAAGCCGATGGTCAGGAACGTGACCATGCTGAAATACACGCTGTCCAAAATGCCCAACGGTTGGGAGAAGGCGCCTGGATTCGAGAATGAGATCGCGCGGTACCACGAGGCGAACACCAGAATGATCTGAACCAGGCTCAACGAGAACATGAGGATGAGCCATACGCCCCGATTCAGGTCGCTGTGCATCTGAGAGTAAACGCGACCGCGCTTGAAAATGAAATTCCTAGAATAGACGATGACGAACTCGGCGATGCGCTGGACAAAAAAAGCGTAGATGAAGGGGAGCAACGCACTCGGCACCCAATGGATCACCAACAGCAACCCGAGGCAGAAGGTGTTGATGACAATCATCATGGTTTCGACTTTCACGAAGATGAACTCGTCGGGCTTGAAAATCCAATGCGACAAGGTCAACCACTGATTCCCCCATTCGATGAAGGCCGAAAAGGCGCGAACGATGAAGGTGTGGTGATTGGCGTTTTCAGGGTTCATATTTCAGTGGGTTAGCTTTTTAGCTTCGTTAGCATCTTTAGCCTGTTAGCTTCGTTAGCTTCATTAGCCTTTTAGCTTCGTTAGCTTCATTAGCTTTTTAGCTTGTTAGGCACCTATCCTAATGAAGCTAAGCCGCTAACGACGCTAATTCCTATTTCATTGTATCGGTTTCCCCATGGCCCCATCAAGCGAATGGGAGCGCACGCCTTGCCGATTGGCAAATGCCAGAGTTCCACTATAATAGGGGCGATATAAACACCCAATCCCATGGCACCAAGCCAAAACATTTTCCGCGCGTACGACATCCGCGGAACCTACCCCAACGAATTGAACGCCGAGAACGCCCTGCTCATCGGCAAGGCCTTTGCGAGCTACCTGGTCAACCATATCGGGATCAAAAGCCCCAAGGTCGTGGTCGG
>JACRIF010000009.1 GCA_016220125.1 Candidatus Peregrinibacteria bacterium | reverse complement strand
TTAAAAAACCCATACCGCATCCGCAGAATGCTACCCCTCAAGCTTGAACTTATCAGCTTCGGCCTCGGCGTCCTCTTAATCGTTTTCTGGAGAGTTATAGGCTTCAATCCATACTGCAGCGAAGCGTGGCTGTATTTCTTTTCGGAAACCAAAACAAGCTCATGCGAAAAAAAGTTAACAGACAGTGAGCTCTTAGAGGGTATTTTCAGCAAACAGGAAATCGATTCGATGATTAAGGAAAGTGGCCTTTCCGAAAAAGAATTTCTAAAACAGATGATGAGCACACCTGTTCCAGCCCAAAGTTTGCCACCTTTAAAAATCCCCTAGGCCCATATCCATTGGGTCGAAATGGAGAGGCTCATTTTGACTTATCGTAAAACACCTCCACATCCGAATGCCCCAACACCCCGACTGCGGGTAGTTCGTCGACGGTGGCATTTTTGGACAACCATCGGTCCACGACTTTGGATTTTTCCTTTCCGCGAATCAGGAAGATTATTTTTCGGCTATCGAGGATGGCCGGAAAGGTCAGGCTCATGCGATCGAGGCCATTCAAATCGAGGGGGCGAGTCTGGGCCACCAGACGACGCTTTTCGTGAAGGGCGCCGCTTCCGGGGAACAGCGAAGCCGTGTGCCCGTCGGCCCCCAAGCCGAGGATCACCAGATCGAACAAAGGAGTGCCTTGCAGGCGCAGGGTTTGGTCGTACCAATGCACCAACGTCTCAATCGGCTCCTTGGTGTTGTAGGAATAAAATTTGCGCAAATTCTTCACCTTGTCCGCGATCAACGTGGAGATCAGGTGGTAATTGGAATCCTCGGAATTCAGCGGAGCGTAGCGCTCATCGGCCAAAAAAAGGATCACCCGGCTCCAGGGGATGCGATTGTTCTCAACCAATTTTTTGTAAACGGGAATGGGACCCTTTCCCCCGCTCAGCGCCACGGTCACGGTGCGCTGGGATGTGAGGCTTTCGGACACGAAATCCTCGATGGCCCGGGCAGCCGCTTCGGCGTATTCATTCTCGCTTTCGAATGGGTGGAAAGTGGGGGACATAACTAAAATTAAGAGTTAAGAGTTATGAATTAAGAGTTTGCAACGATTCACTTTCAACTCTTAACTTTTAACTATTTCGAGGGGTCGTGCCACTCAAAGCCATCCTGACGGATGAGCCTGTGCTGGTCCGCAGGACCTTCGCCTCCATCCGCGTAGCTGACGACCGGCACGCCATGCTTGGTGGTGCAGGCCATCAGGCTGTCGACAAATCGCCAGCAGGCGATGATTTCCTCGAAGCTCAGGAAGTGGCTGGGATTGCCCAAAAAGGCATCCAGAATGAGCCGGCCATGCTCCGGCAGGCAGTCATCGCCCGTGCAGGCCAGCGACTCGGCCGAAATGACCTCTCGGATTTTCGTGACGAGCTTCCCTTCCTCGTTCACCAGGCGGATTTGGATTTTTTCCTCGGGGAACAGTTCGATGATCAGCTTGTTGGATTCGATCTTTTTGTCCGTCTGCTGAAACGCGGGCTTCTTGAATTCCACGGTCACATAGGTGTGGTGGCGATTCAGCCTTTTCCCCGTTCGGATGTAAACGGGCACCTGATACCAATCGAGCAAATCGATGTTGAAACGAACCGCCGCGAAGGTGGTGGTTTTTGAGCCCTTGGCCACCCCCTCCTCCCTTTTGTAGCTTTTATACTGGCCCAACACAATGCCACAAGGCTTGTCGCCATACCGCAATGCGGAAAACAGGTTCACTTTTTCGCGACGCACGCTGGCGGTGTCGGGCTTGACCGGAAGCGACATCGCAAATAGCGCCAGGATCTGCATGAGATGCGATTGGATCATATCCTTGATGATGCCGACCGATTCGAAATAACCGATCCGTTTCCCAATCCCCACATCCTCAAGCGCATTGATCTGGATGTTGGAAATGACATTTCCCTTGAGGAGCATGTTCAGGATCGCATTGTTGTAGCGCAGGGGCAAAATGCTTTGCACTGAGGATTTTCCGAGATAATGGTCGAGCAAAAACACATCCTCCGATTTGAAAAAACGGGAGGTGAAATGAAACAGGTCGACGGCGGAAGCCTCATTTTCACCAAACGGTTTTTCCAGAATGATCTTCAATTTCTCGCCCAAGGCGAAGCGCACGCCGGCCAGTCGCTCGATGATCGGCTTGAAGACTGGGGGAGGGACGCCGAAATAGGCGGCGCACTCCGCTTTTTTACCGTTATGCAAATCCGCCAGCCGTCTGGCCATTTTCTCGTAATCCCCTTGCTCATCGTATTGGCCGTGGAAGAAAAAACAATGCCCCAACAACGAATTGAGCGCCTTGGCATCGGTTTTTTTTCCGAACTTGCCATGAACGCCCTCCGACACCCGCTTTCGGAATTCCTGGTCGCTCATGGGAGTGCGCCCAAAACCCAACACTACGTATTCCTCGGGAAAACGCCGCTGGAACGCAAGCTCGTACAACGCCGGAAACAGTTTCAACCTCGCCAGATCCCCGGACGCACCGAAGATGATAAAGCTAAAAGGGGTTTTGATTTTGGTGAGAAACATTTCAATCAATAATTACGAATTACGAGTTTCAAATTACGAATTCCATGGGGTGTGGAAAATTCCCTCGCGGTCGGTTCGCTCGTAGGTGTGGGCGCCAAAATAATCGCGCAGGCCTTGGATGAAATTGGCGGGGACGACTTCTTGCGTCATGCCTTCAAAGTAATTAAGCGATGTGCCGAGCGCGGGCGTGGGCACTCCGGCCTCGGTGGCCATGGCCACGGTTTTGCGCCACGCGGGCAGATGCTCCTGAAGCGCCTTGCGAATCGGGGAAATGGCAAAAAGATGCGTGGGCTTGCCCTTCGCCGAAACGAACGCCTTGTGGAGAAAATTGAGCAATTCGGCGCGGATGATGCACCCGCCTTCCCACACCCGGGCGATCTCGGCGAAATCGAGCGGCCATCCTTGCTCTTGGGCCGCCGCGCGCATCAGCTCGAACCCCTGCGCGTAGGCGCTGATCATGCCGGCGTACAGCGCTTGCTCAAGCAACGATACAAATTCCCCCACCTTTATGTTCGGCTCCACAGTTGGTTTCTTGTATTCCTTGGACAATTCAACGCGTTGACCCTTCATGGCGGAAAGGCTGCGCGCGAACACCGCCTCGGTGATGCTGGGCAACACCATGCCACGATCCAACGCATCGCCCGCGGCCCAACGACCCGTGCCCTTCTGGCCGGCGCGGTCCAGGATCGAGTCGACCAGGTACCCCTTGGACAAATCGTCTTTTCGCGACAGCACGGGCACTGCGATTTCGAACAAATAGGACTTGAGCATCCCCCGATTGAACCCGTGAAAAACCTTGGCAATGTCGGACGCGGAAAGACCATACAGATTTTTTAGCAGATCGTACGCTTCGGCCATCATCTGCATCACCCCGTACTCGATGCCGTTGTGGATCATTTTCACATAATGGCCCGCGCCGTCGGGACCGATGTGGGTGACACAGGGCATTCCGCCAAAATCCTTGGCCGCTATTTTTTCCAAAAAAGGCGCAAGGGCCTCCCACGTCTTTCCCGAGCCCCCCGGCATGATGCTGGGGCCTTTCAGAGCGCCCTCCTCGCCCCCCGAAACGCCCATGCCCACAAATTCGATGCCCTCCTTTTTGAGCGCTTGTGTGCGGCGAATGGTGTCCTTGTAATTCGAGTTCCCGCTGTCGATGACCATGTCGCCTTTGGACAAATGAGGCAACAGCTCGGTGACCATTTCATCCACGGGCGAACCGTCTTTCACCATGAGCAAAATCTTGCGGGGCGTTTCCAATTCCCGAACTAGGGATTTCAGGTCCTTCCTGAAATCCAGATACTCGTTGCCGTGCGCCTTGATGACCGCCTCGGCCCTTTCGGAATGTCGATTGTAGACCACCGTGCGAATTTTCCGGCTGGCGAAATTCCGGGCCAAATTCTGGCCCATCACGCCCATGCCGATGACCGCGAGCTCAAATGGTTTCATAGGAAAAAATTAATCCTCGATTTTATATTTCAAGTAATTCACGCACTGCTCCCCCTTGCCCCTCATGAATTTGTGATGGGCCTTGTTGATAATGTCCATGGCCTCCTTGACCGTATCGACCGAATACAGGCAATCCATTTCCTTGAGATCCAGGAATCCGCGCTTCATCGGCCATTTCTTCATCCATTCCAAAAAATCATGCCACATATAGCCCACCAAAATGATGGGAATGTGGCAAATATGGTTCACTTGCACCAGTTGCCAGCTGTAGATGAATTCCAACAGGGTTCCCACGCCCCCCGGGGCCACCACCACCACATTTGAAAGAAACAGGAATTCATCGAGGCGGTTCGAGAAGCGATGAAACTCCTTTTTGATGTCCAAATGCTTGTTGGTGATCTGCTCCTTGGGCAACTTGATGGTCAGGCCCATGGAATGGACTCCGTTGCCCGTGCGCCCTGCCTTGTGCCCCTTGTTGGCCGCCTCCATGATGCCGGGGCCGCCCCCCGTCACCACATCCATCCCCTTGGCCGCGATCATTTTGGCCAAATTATAGACATCCTTGTAGCGAGGGTCGTTTTTCTTCATGCGGGCCGAACCGAAAATGGCTACACGGAAGTGATGGTCTTCGGTGATTTTCTTGAGCTTGGAGGATTTCATAATTTATTCCAGATGGATTACAGATTGACTACAAATGGATGACAGATGGATTACAAATGGATGACAGATGGATTACAAATGGATGACAGATGGATTACAAATGGATGTGTGCCGTCTATGTGGCTGTCCATTTGTTGTCGGGGGCAATGGCGGGTTTAAATGGTTTTGCATGCCTTCTCCAAATCTTTCATTCCGATTCCCGCGGAATCGTAGAGTTCATCCGCGGTGCCGGACAGTTGGTATTCGCGAACCGCGAGGTTTTTGATTTTAACCTTCAACCCCTCTTCCGCGATCGATTTGTTGAGTTGCGCCGCCCAACCGTTGTAGGGATTATGGTCTTCGATGGAGACCAGCTTGCCGGTTTTCTTGAGCGAGGCTACCAAGGCTTTTCGGTCGATGGCGCTGAACGAGCTTATGACGAGCAAGTCAATCTTTCCCTTGAGCTTGTCGGCAACCGCCACCGCAATGGGTGCCATGGAACCGGCGGCCACCACGGTGACCTTGTTTCCCGTGCGGATATGGTCGGCTTTTCCGAATTCGAATTTGTACCGCTCATCGTAAAAGGGTTTTCCGATTTCCTTGAGAATCACATTGAATTTGTGGCGACCCATGCGGACGTAGAAGTTGCCGTAATGGGAGGCGATGAAACGGATGATGAAGTCGGTCTGGTTCGCGTCCGCGGGCTCGAGGATGTGGGTGTTGAGGAAGCCGAGAAACGAGCCCATGTCATCGATGGCCTGGTGCGTGGGGCCATCCTCGCCCACGGAGAGGCCGCAGTGCGTGGCGACCATTTTGACGTTGGTGCGGTTCACATCGTTCACCCGCGCCTGATCCTTGGCCCGGCTGGTCATAAAGGCGCCGAACGTGGAGGCGAACGGGATCAGCCCCGCCAAGCTGAGAGCACCGGCGCAACTGACCATGTGCTGCTCGGCGATGCCGACATCGATGTGGCGCTCGGGGAATTCTTTGGCCACAATATCGGTTTTCACCGAACCCATCAGGTCGGCCGTCAGCGCCATCACGTTATTGTTGAGCTTCGCCAGATCGAGCAACGCCTTTCCGTAGGCCGTGCGGCAATCGGTCTTGGTGCCTGCCGGCAAAATGTTCGGCTTCCCGATTTTGACCGATTTCATCAGAGTGAGCGGAGCGGTGTTGGTCGGTTTCGCGGGATTCCACTTCACTTTTTTGCGAAAGGCATCAAGCTCCGATTTTTCTTTCGCGGATATTTTCAATTCGCCCGCGAGCGCCTGGTCGGCCACCTCTTTTTTGGGCGCCACGCCATGCCAGGTGGATTTGAGATCAAGACCGTCCGCCTCCATGAAGCTGACCCCATGCCCCATGACGGTGTAACCCAATATCAACGTTGGTTTTTTGGATTTGTAACTTTTTCCGATCGCCTTCCAGAGGGTGGCGTAATCGTGTCCATCCGCCTCGACCACATTCCATCCCACGGATTCAAAAAAGGCCTTGGGGTCGATCGGCATGATCTCGTCGAGCGAGTCGGTCAGCTGGACCTGATTGTAATCCATGAACAACGTGAGGTTGTCGAGATTGTATTTGTTCGCAAAATGAGCCATCTCGTACACCTGCCCCTCGTCGGATTCGCCATCGCCCACCAAGGCGAACACACGGCGATTTTTTCCGCTCATTTTTTCGGCCAACGCAAAACCCGTTGCCGCGGAAACGCCGATGCCCAAAGGCCCCGTGCCGAACCACACACCCGGCACATGGCGGGTGACATGGCCTTCGTACACGCTCCCCGATTTTCGGAAACCGCTGATCACCTTATCGCGTGGAACATAGCCCATCTCAGCCAAAATGGAGTACACCGCCGGGGATACATGGCCATTGGAAACGACCACGGGTTCGCCCGTCTGGCTGATGATGAAGGCGTACAGCGTCGCCAAATAGTCGATGACCGAGCACGACCCACCCGGATGGCCCGATTGGGCGTTGGCCGTCATGGCGACGATGGCGTTGCGGCAGCTTTTACTGAGGACATTGAGAAAATCGACATGCTCCTTTTTGAGCGACTCGCCGATAAGGGGGAATTTTTTGAACATGAGGGCAACCAATTACGAGTTACGAGTTTCAAATTACGAGTTAACGACATTCAATTTATTTGTCTTTTCGCATTATTTTTCATTTCGAGCTTGCCGAGAAATCGCTATCCGTTTTGCCTAGTCGTAAGGGAAGGGATCCCTCCACAAGGTCGGGATGAAAAAACCAACCCTCATTCAAAAGGTTATTTCGCTTTCTTCGCATCCTCCAAAAACTTCTTGATGCCGGCATCGGTCAGGGGATGGCGCACCAGTTTGTCGTAGATATCGGGGGGAACGGTGCAGATATCGGCGCCAACCATGGCGGCCTCGGTCACTTGCCGTGGCAGGCGAATGCTCGCCACAAGAATTTCGGTCTTGAAATCGTAGTTGCGGTAGATTTGGACAATCTCCTCGATCAACTGCATGCCATCGTGGCCGATGTCGTCGAGACGGCCGATAAAAGGACTGACAAAGGCCGCGCCCGCCTTTGCGGCCAACAACGCCTGGGCCGCGGAAAAAACGAGCGTGATGTTGATGCGAATTTCCTCTTTCGAAAGGATCTGCGTGGCCTGAAGCCCCTCGGGGGTCATGGGAAGTTTCACGTAGATGTTCTTCGCCCATTTTTTGAACACGCGCGCCTCTTTGAGCATTCCCTCAACATCGGTGCTCAGCACCTCGGTGCTGACCGCCCCCTTCACCACTTTGCAAATTTCCTTGATGCGCTTTTCCAAAGGCACGCCCTCTTTCGCGATCAAAGAGGGGTTCGTGGTCACGCCGTCGACCAAACCCCAGCTGGCGTATTTTTTGATGGCCTCCAAGTTTGCGGTGTCCAAGAAAAGCTTCATACTTTTGATGTTAGTTTACAGACGTAAAGATACACCGAAATAAGAGATGCTTGCAATGAGGAAAAATCCATGCGACACCCCGATCTCCTTGCGCAATATCGAAGCCGCTTTCCTACCCCTTCGACCCTTCGATTATATTGACAATATATATTTTATATGGTTTAATAATCCTCATTATCCCCTTTTCTATGTTTGACGAGCGACTAAGCCAAGCCCATGTCAGCGATGAGACTGTGGACCCCTCGGACACACTGTCCAACACGCCTGACCACTCGGGGAGGCTAATGCAGTCCATTCGCGCCCTGTGCGTGGGCATTTTGGTCGCAACCGCTGTGCCCAACCCCGCGTATGCCGCGACCCCCAAAAAACAGGTGGATTGCGCTTTGGCACCCAACCCCGAAAAGGAGTGCGCACTGAAGGATCCCATGGCTGTTTTGGATTTGATTCCCCAGAACAAAACGAAACCGTGGGCCAAGGAGTACCTGCGCGCGGCCATCAAAAACAATGTCCAGGCCCTTTTATCCAGGGCCCACAAATTCGAGGACCAACCCTATTACAAGGAAATC
>JACRIF010000120.1 GCA_016220125.1 Candidatus Peregrinibacteria bacterium | reverse complement strand
TCCATCCCCATTGGCATCCAGTGAGCGAGTGGTTAGCGAGTCCATCGGGGGCAAATCGCATCGGGTGGCGTTCGGAATCCACCCGCCTTTTCCATCGTTGATCCAGTTTCCGCCACCGCTGCCCGTGTACACCACGTCGGCCAATCCATCCGTGTTGCAATCCTGCACGTAGTGTTGCCGAGCCGATTGCTGGGTGCCGCTGGCGCTTACAAAGATCACAGGGGCTTCCCAGAGGTTGGTATCCACGCAGGAATTGCCATCCTGGTTCAGGCAGGTGGCCTTGTCGGTGGTGCTGGTCGAGGACCAGGTGCCACTGTAGAAATAGCTATGGCTTTGAAGGATGTCCGGAAGCCCGTCGCCATTCAGATCCGCGACCGAGGCGCCATTGTCGTTCATGCCGTAGCTGGGCAACGCGAAGGGGATTGCGATGGTGTCCGAAATCGCGGGCCGACTGCTGGATTGGATGGTGCTGTGGGTCAAGCCGTCGATCTGGGAGGAATACGAAGTCACGATTTCGTTGGAGTTATCGCCATCGAAATCAATGGGCTTGGACCACAGGTTGGGGAGGCTGGGTTGATTGATGCTGAGAAGATTGCCTGCAGTGGTCGACCACCCGTTTTTCCCATTATTGAGGAATCGTTGGGGCGCTCCGTTTTGCACCGTTTCAAAGTCGGTGAGCCCGTCCCCGTTCATGTCCCACGTGGCACCCGTGCTTTCGCATTCGGTGTAGCACGTCTGAAAATATCCAGGGTAGATATAGTCCGTCGTTTCGCCCCAGTGTACGACCGAAGGCGTGTAGTCGAACGTGGTCGCGGGAAGGATTGTGGCGTTTCCGTTCAAGTCGTAGCCCGTTTCCGTGATGCGCCCAATTGTGTTTTTGGTCAACGGATCCACAGTGGAATACCCAATCTCGAATTTTCGGCGCAATTGGCCTTCCGCTTTCACTTCAATCCCAGTCACGAGACGTTGGGTGTCCACTTGAAAACCTTCGGCGAAACTCGTGTGCGAGTCGATGCGGGAAGCGCCTGCGCTCCCGTCGGCAAAGGGCAGAAAGCGCACCTCAAAAATGCCCTCCTCCGCGCCATGGTTGGTGTAGCGGATGGTCTTGGGGTACAGCTGGTTTCCGTCCCTGAAATACGTGAAAACGATTCCGTTGCCGTTCAGATCCCGAACCTCTTCCAGCATCCACTGGAAGGTGCGCGAGCCATCGGCCGGGTCGAACTGTCGCCCCTCTTCCATGGCGCCAAACGTGTAGCGGGTTCCGCGCTTGTCCGTTACTCGCCAACTGTTGTCGGCTAAATACTCGTATTGTGCGAACGATCGCTCGTTCTTTTCGCCATACTGTCCATGGTGTCCATCATCCAAGGCCGTGGGAATCAATTCCCCTCCGCCAAATGGCCCGTTGGCCACAAAATCATTCCGGTCGTATAGTTTTTCCACCCCCTTTTTATTGATTCGTTTGATCGAAGCGGTGTTCAGGCTCCAATGGAACCCCGCAATATTGTCCAAGGCCGAATCTTGGCTGTTGTAGGTCAGCTGAACGCTCGGGGCCATGCCATTGCGTCCCGCGGGCAATGCGATCGGGTAATTATAAATGGCCGCGCCCGTGAATTCGCCGACTTCCAGGTTTCCGCCCATCTGTTTTGAGCTTTGCAGGGGGTCGGCCCTGAGGCTGTTGTCGGGTTCGTAGGTGCTGGCGGCCTGCGCGGAGGGCGCAAAGGATTGGGTCACAAGGGCCGATAAAGTCAGGAAGGCAATCATGACTTTAGGGGTTTTCATAAAAGGGGAGATTAAGGGGTTAAGGGTGATCGGGAAGGGCAATCACCAATTCGCCGCGGCGGACAAAACAGTTTTGACGTTTATTTTTGGCTGGAGGCCGATTTGCCGATTCCGGATGATTTCTGGAAAATCGAGGAGAAGATTTTGGTCAATTCGCCGGATTCCTGGATCAGATCCTTCCGTGCTTTCTCGAGCTCCGAATTTTTGGAGGCGTACATCAGCGAGAGACGATATTGGCTCTCCTTGCATTCCTTGCGCGAGAGTTTCATGCGGAGCGCATAATCCTTTTTGCTCGCGGACTCGTTGGCTTCGATCACATTCGATCCGATGGATCCCGAGGAGCGGACGAGTTGTTGGCAATCTTCATCGTTGGTGACGGATTTGGGCATTCGCGCCACGAAGATGCGGGCGTTTTTCGCGAAGAGAAACGTTCGTTTCTCAAGGTCGAAGACTTTGGGTTTGACTAAGGTGTTCATAGGGTTGTGATAAAAGGTTAAGGGGTCTTGTCCGCCATGGCGGAGGGGTGATTGCCTCCGAGCGGTGGCGATGGGCCTGGAAAATAGTTTTCAATTTTTCATTGTTTTCAAATTTTCAACTACGTCGGCTTCCCTCCTTCACGCAAAAATCGCTCAAGCCGCGTGAGCAGCTTCAGCATGATTTTGTTGATGAGGATCAGGTTCCGAAGGGTTGCCTGGGTGTCGATGGGGTTGCGCATAAACCACGATATTAGGGATTAATATCGGGGGGCAAACTTCGGGCAGAGGTTTGGGGAGGCGATGATTTGGTGCGGTATAATAATCTATTATTTACAGTTTGTCAATAGTATTTCAAAACAACAAAACAAAACATGGGATTGAGAGGTAAAATGAATTGACAAAAAACATTTCATGTATTAGTATGATCCCCAAATTTGATGTAACACGCTGCCAAAGTCGGTGTATTACATGTTTGTAACAAATGCCCCATGAAACCCTCCCAAAACCCCATCGAAAACCAAACCCTTTCCGCTCGCCCGGCGAGTCGGAATGAGGGTTTGATCCGCTCCGTTCGCTCCTCGGTTGTGCTCGCTGTGTCATTGGCGACCCTTGAGGGATGCACGATGCTCGGAATCGGCCGATCGCCCCAGCAGAATGCCATGACGGCCTACGACGAAGGTCGATATCTGGATGCCAAGGCTTTTTACGCCGGTGTCGATCCGTCGAAAATGACCGATGAGGATCGGGAGCGTCTCGAGAATATCGAGTGGGCCATCAATGGCGAGGCCAGCCATTATTTGAAGTTGGCCAAGGAGTCCACGGGGAGGCTGGAGCAACGGAACGATTATTCCAGGGCGATCAGGAGCTTGAAAGCCACCCTCTTGAATTTGCCCGCGGACCATCCCAATCGGAAGGATGTGGAACAGCAGATTGCGGATATCCGCGCCAAGCTGGCGCTTTATGAAAAGGAATACGGCACCCAAAAGAAAACGTTGAGGGATTGGCTCGTGTCCCGGAAGACGGATGACGAGAAATTGATGACGGACCTCAATATCGCCTTCGAGCAATTGAGGGTTCGGAGGATTGTCTTATTGAAGGCGGATGGGGAACTGGGTGATGAAAAGGCGGTCAGGATGGACAAGGAGCCCTATGACATCGCAGTCGAATATGTGAAGAAATTCTACAAGGCCGGCGAATACGCCAAGGCCGATGGCGCCGTGAAGATCGCACGGGCGATGGATTTCAAGGAGGTCAATTACGGGGAGGAAACCCAAGTCACCGAAGGCCATGAGAGGCTTTTTGCGCTCATCGACCTGTTCAACACCCACCTGACCAAGGAGCATCAGAACAAGATCAAGGGGTTGGTTGCCGATATGCAAAAGGCGCTCGCTGAAAGCCGTTACGACGAGGTCCGAAAAAAGGCGGACGAGATCCGCAATTTGGATGCGGCCAACGCTTCCGTGACCCGTATCCTGGATGAGATGGAAACGCGTTTGAATCCTCCCAAGCCCAAGGCGGTGGCTGCGCGGCCGCGTTACGTCGCTCCTGCCCCAAAGGGGCCTTCGGCCGAGGAGATCGCGGCGCTTCGAGAGGAGGAGTCCAAGGATGCGGAGGCGCTCCAGGCCGTCGATGCGTCGCTCGAGCAATTGCGGAAGGATTTCACCGCTGGAAGGTGGATGGAGGCGTTTGTGGGCATCGATCGGGCGATCCAGAATTTTCAAGGCAACAAATATGTGGCCAAGCTCACGGAGCAACGGGACCAGTGGGAGCATTCCAGGAATAAGTTGATCGGCGAAACCAAGGACAGGGCCAACCGCCTCTATAAAGAGGAGGCCTCGGCGACGGAAATTTTGAAGGCCTACCAGGATCTCATGAAATTGAATCCCCCCGAGGCCGACCGGAAATTGGCCGAGGAGCGCATCAAATGGTTTGAGGGGATTTTGAGCAAATCAGGTTCGGCTGTGAGAAAATAGAAGAGCGCGCGAGACAAAGAAAAAGGGCCTCCCACTTCGCGAGATGCGAAGATGGGAGGCCCTGTTCCGCTGAGCCCGCTTATTTCACGGGCAGGCTGAGCGGCTCGCTGATCCTTCGTTCCACTTCCGTATGCAGCAGGTGCACCTGATTCGTGTTCAGCTTCAGAACGTCCAGGACTTCCCTCGTTTCGAAGAACTTCCGAATGAGGATCCGGAGCCGTTCCTCCTCGGTGGCATCCTGGAGCCCGATGACCGAGTAGATCGGAATGGGGGTGTCGAACCCCTTGATCTGCACGGGTGTGGGCTCTTTGGCCTTCAGGAACTCCTCCCCTCCGGCGTTCTGGAAGGTGAAGTTGTCGATGGACAGTCCTCCCGGTTCCGCGGTGCCTTCCAGCCGTGAGGCCAGGTTCACCGTGGATCCGATGATGGTGTAGTCCAGCTTCACCCCTTTTGCTCCGATGGGACCCACGACGCACTTGCCAGTCGCAAGTCCGAATCGGAACTTCAGCGGGAGTCGGCTGTGGAACTTCTTGAACGACCAGCTGGTCACCGCCAGCGCGTGCTGGATGGCGATCTTGGCCTTGATGGCGTTGCGGGCGTGGACTCGGGTTCCCTCCACGGCATCGAGGCCGAAGTAGGACATCACGGCGTCTCCGATGAACTTCTCGATGATGCCGTTGTGGTCGTCGATCAGCCTTCCGGCAATGGTGAAGTAGTCGGTCAGCATTTCGCTGATCTCCGGCGCGGTGTGCGCCGAGGACCAGTTGGTGAACTTGACTCCGTCCCCGAAGCCGATGGTGAGCTTCACCTCTTCGGCCTTGTCGGGGGCGACCCCTTTCTGGATCTTGCGAACCAGGGCAGGGTTCGAGAATCGGACGAAGACCTTCTGCGCCTCGCGCATGGCTAGGAAGCTGTTGGTCGCCGCCGCGATTTCGTCGTGCCCCTTCGATTCCTCGATGGGGTAGTCGATGTCGCCGTTTGCCAGGGCCTGTGCGGCCTGTCCGAGGTTCACCACGGGTTTGAGCAGTCCTTTCAGGACCAGCCAGGTGATGACCGAAGCGAGTGCGACGGCCACCAGGAAGATGAGCGCAAACCAGAGGATGATGCGGTTGAGGGCCTTGTCGATGGTGCTCGAGCTGAACTCGAACACCACATAGCCCAGGACCACGGGATCGGTCTTTCCCCATTGCACCGGAGCCGCCACGATGGTGGCGTTGCTCTTGGCGAAGGTGGTGAGGCCGGTCATGGTCTCGAGCTTGAGCGGGCCGGTGTACTTGGTCCGGATCATCTCTCGGCTTGAAGCCGCAAGGATCACAAAGGATTTGTCGAGGATGTAGGCATCCTCGATTCGTCCCTCGTTGTCCTGCGACACGAGCTTGTTCAGGGCGACCTGAAGCTCCTCCTCACCCCCCTCCTTGTTAATGAGAGTGGTGATGGAGCTGGAGAGGCTGCTCACCAGCTGTCGGCCGGTGAACGTGATCTCTCCCTCGAGGTAGCTCTTGGCCACCAGATAGGCAGAAATGCCCCCGGCGAGGATGGCGCCCAAAATCAGGGCAACCGTCACGAGGATCACCTTGGCGACCATGGAAAGGGTCTTCCAGGTGGAAGGGCGGAGCACCGAAAAGGTGTTGCCCAGGATGTTCTTGAAGTTGATCGGCATGGGATGATCCTTCGAATTCGTTTGGAATTCGTGTTGAAAGTGGAAAAAAATTCAGTGAGTTGTGAATGATCATTTAGCCCCAACGGCGTCGCGGCAAACCGGTTGAAAGGGTTTGCTGGGCATGGTTAGAGGGCTAAAGGAGTTAATTAAATCACTTTTTATCTTAAATGTCAATAAATAGAGGGGAGATGAAAGGGAATTTCACATTTACAAAAATGGACTCGTTGGCTAAAATGACTCCGCTTATTGGAGTAATCCTATAGCAAATCGCTACTACTGGGGTGGTAGCTCAGCTGGTTAGAGCGCTGCCCTGTCACGGCAGAGGTCGCGGGTTCGAGTCCCGTCCATCCCGCCAGACTTCGTTCTGCGAACTACGTCTGGCTTTGCCAGAGTTTGAGCAGAGAACGAAGTCTGTCCGCCAAAGCAACAGCGAAGGCGGGCATTCAAATGGTTAATTTTTGTATTTAAATTGAACTTTGTGTATTACGTCTATATTTTGCGAAGCCTGAAAAGTCCGCAAGAAATTTATAAGGGCTATACCAATACGACTCCTCAAGATCGGCTTGAATATCACAATTCGGGCTTTTCAACGTATACCAGGCAAGATAGACCCTGGAGTATTATTTGGTATTGCGCCTTTGAGGATATGGGGAGGGCAAAGGAGTTTGAAGCCTATCTCAAGTCAGGTTCAGGGAGGGCATTTACAGGCAGGCATCTTATTTAAGCCTTTTTTGATAGGATATGGGTATGCTCCACGCCCTTGTTCACCTGTTGGCCCTGATTCCGCTTTGGCTCTATTTTTCGCTCCGCCACTACTCAACGAAGACGATCGCCGTTTCTTTGGTGGTCGGGTTTTTGGTCGATCTGGATCATCTGTTGGCCAATCCCATCTACGATCCCAATCGTTGCAGCATCGGGTTCCATCCGTTGCACACGCCCGTTGCGATCCTTATTTATATGGCGGGGCTGATGTTTCCTAAAACCCGCATCCTGTCGGCGGGATTGCTGGTCCACATGCTGGCGGATGCGGTGGATTGCTTTGTTTGATTTTGAGTTCTAGGGGTTAGTATCCCGAGACTGTTCCGCATCGCAGTAGGCGATCATCGCGTCGTGCATGAACTGGGCGAGCCCAGGGGCGTATTTTTCAAAATAGGCGGAAAACCGTGGATCCTCGATATAGAGTCCCGCAAGCCCCCGGTACAATTTCAAATTGGGTTCGTAGAAATGGCGAAAATTGTTGTGGTGCGCTTCAATCAGTTCCTGGATTTTGGGGCTTGCGGCACCCTCGTCCCTGTGCGCGGCAATCTCTGCCATGAGGGCATCCTCCTTCTTTTGAATGAGCGCGAAGTCTTCCTTCGTCATTTTTTTCACGCGCCCCTGCGATTGCCGGTAGGCTTCGGTGTCTCCCCAGCGTTTTTTCGCCTCTCCGGCATAGGGATTGTGCATAGATAGGCCTAAATGTTTAAATCGGCAAACGAAGTTGGGTTCGTTTTTCGGATTTAAGAGAATTGCATAAAATAATAAATTATGTTATAATGTTTAAAAGTAATTTCGACTGATTTTCATGGCTAATCCAAATACAGTTCATCAGGGGGGAGTGGATCCATCCGACGGAAATCGTCGTAAAACACCTGTCGATCCGCAAGGGCGGATTGAAAAGCTCAGGGGGAATTTGGTGATGGAGTTTAGGTTGGCCGACAGGCTCAGGCGGATCGAATCCTCGAATTCCAACCGATGGCTTCTTTTGTACAAGGCGCTTCGGGAAGAGGTTGGCACGGACGTTCTCCGTGGTTCCAAGCGGGATTATGCTTTTGACGACTTGGTGCGCACCATCACGCTTGCCAAGCAACACCCTGAAAAACTGAACTTGCTGACCAATGCAGGTGGTATTTACGAGGCGGTGAGGCGGTTCTTGGAATACGAACATCAGACCCAACGTGAGGCCAATGAGATCCGACCTTCGACCGAGATTGATTTTGACGCCTTTCGTTTGTTTGCGCGTGCCCATGGACCGGAAATTGAGGCCAAGATGGGTCAGGGAAATGGACTTGAGGATTTTTTTTACGATTCGTTTTATTCGGAAAACATCGATCGGCCCTTGTACCGGGAAACAGATCCCAAGTTCGAACCGATGAAGGCGTGGTATGAAAAAAAGGCGGATGAGGTTTTGCAAAAATTTTTGCATTTGGCAAAACAATATGAGGGGCAGGAAAAGCCTCCGATTATGCCCGCGGAGCGTGCGATCAGGTCAGGTTGGGTTTATTTTAAGGTCAACGGAGGTGCGGCGGAAGATACGAAAATGGGTCGACTTTACTTGAATATTCAGCCGGCACGGTTGCCGGAATTTTATGAGGAGTGCCTGCCTTTATTTTATCGTCGGAATTTGAAGGTGGATGCGAAAATTTCGCGCACGGCGAAATTGGGCGATGTGAACCGTTACGATAAAATGGTAATTTATTTCAATGAGGGTGATGAGGAAGCCCTGATGCGAACAATCCAAGAGCTCTATCGAAACAATGAACGACTTTTTATCGGTGGCATCCCACGATTTTCCGTTCCGTTGCCCAATGAGGGGGGAACCGCGATGAGGGGGGTCGGGTTTGGCGAGCAACCAATCCAGTCGGGGGTTTCCTTCGGCCAAATCCGCGCCCGGATTTTAAGCGAAGTCTATTCGCAAGCCCGGCAAGCGGGTATTTCCCTGGATGATCCAAGGGCGATGCAATTGTTCAAGCAAGCGTGCCTGGATCACGGGGTGGATCCCGAAAAAGCGGCTTTCGGCCTTTCAATTGAGGGAAATAAATCATTTCCAGTGATCCGATCATTGTCATTTTGATGCGGGTTTCTGCCCGCTCCTAATAATTTAGGGTTTTTTTTGTGCTGAAAATGCACCAACGGGCTTGGGTGCCCGGAGCAAATGGTAATCTCTTTCAAAGAATCGTACCGCAAGATGGAAAATGCCAAAGGTGATGAAGAAAGCCGAGAAGACGTCGATCGAATAGTGCAGATGGCCGAGCAACACGACCGTTCCGAAGAACACGGAACCGCCCAAAAAGATCCATCGGAGGATTTTTTGGTCCCAAAAAACCAAGGCCATCAGAAACGGGATTCCCGTATGCCCCGAAAAAAACAGGTCGCCCGTGAAAGTGAATTTGTTCACGATCAGCCCGTGGTTGTCGAGCGGCGTCTGTTGCAGAGAGGGGCCCACATGCGTGAGGATGATGAAAAAGGAGCGGATGAGCACGAACAGGCTGATGCTTTTCAGCACAAAGGGGATCCGGGTCGGGCGAAGGGCGGCCAGGATGGCCACCAGGGCGAACAGGGGAATCAGGCCATAGAAAAAGATCGGAACCACGTCGTAGGTGGGGATGCGGTCCAAAATCAGGTCGTTGACCGGATTGCTGGCATGGTTGGTCGCATAGACGCCCGCCTGGTAATTGATGAGCAGGCTGAGCCCCAAAAGCACAACCCCCCACAACGAGGAGGCGAGGATTTTTCCGGGCGACCAATGATGGAGGTTCGTCTTTGGCGTCTTTTCCATATATAAAGTTGATTTCAATTTTACCATAACCCCATTCATGGAATCGAAGCGGTCCATGTTTTTGGGATGGGATTTCGGGTAAAATGGGGTCATGTCCCATCTCAATTTCCACACCATTGTCGCCAGAACCAATGCCGATTTGGGGCATCAGTTGGGCGAGCGGTTTCGTCGGGAATTTGAAGTCGGTCTGGGCCGAAAGGCCTCCGATCCGCAGTGGGGCCGAAAGGTCGACCGTGCCCAGGATTGCGTGGAGGTTGCCGAATCCCATTTTCCCCATCTGGTCGAGGAGTTGGAGGGCTATGCCCGGGGCGCTCGGGCCGATTTCCGCGAGTTGTGGGCCCTCAGCCTCGAAGATGAGCTGTCTGAGCTTGGCTCAGGCGATAAGTGCACCACCATGGTCGCCAATGGGGGTTTGCTCATCGGCCACAACGAGGATTGGGAAAAGGGGCTTGAGGACTCCTTGTGCCTCCTCAAAAAAACCGTGGGCGACCTGACGATTTTCGAATTTTATTATTACAACACGCTGGGGGGCAATGCGGTCGGCCTCAATTCCAACGGGTTCGC